>JAIPAP010000160.1 GCA_021740045.1 Bacteroidales bacterium | reverse complement strand
CTTATCATCATCTTGTCCGTTCCTTGTTAGCTTTCCCTTAATATAAATAAAAGGATTAAGGTTGCTTTTGTACTACTAATGTGATTAATTTTACATGGCGAAAAAGCATTGAAATATTGTTAGATACCGCTTACTAATCCATACCGCTTAAAAATACTAACGTTTTTTTAAGCGATTGGTATTACAGATGAGTGAGAAATTTATTAATATTGCTAAGCAATCATTTATAAAATGACAAAATCGAAACCAAAAATATCGACCGAAAGTATTGAAGACCTGGCCGGAATTAAGGCCATCATTCTTTATAATGACGAATATAATACTTTTGATTTTGTGATCGATACCCTTATCGAAGTGTGTGAACATGACCCGAGACAGGCCGAACAATGTGCCTTTATTACTCATCTTAAGGGCAAATGTGATGTAAAATCGGGATCCTATACCGAGTTAAAACCGGTTGAACAGGAACTGCTAAACAGGGGTTTAACAGCCAACATTGAATAATAAAACAAAATGATGAAAATAAGATTCAATTACATCCTGTTCATCTTCATAACAGCTTTTCTAATAGGGTGTTCGACCGTACCTATCACCAATAGGACCCAGCTTAGCCTATTGCCTCAAAATATGTTGCTCGACATGAGCCTTACTAATTACAATTCGTTTCTCGAACAAAATGATCCTTTACCGGCATCCAATCCCAAGGTAAAGATGACCCGCGAGGTGGGCGATAATATAGCCGGTGCCGTGGAAGAATTTATGCGGCGAAAGGGTAGGAGCAATGAATTAAAAAATTATGGCTGGGAATTTAATGTGGTACAAAAAGACCAGGTAAATGCCTGGTGTATGCCCGGTGGTAAAGTGGTTGTGTATACCGGTATATTACCGCTTACCGAAGATAAATCGGGGCTGGCCGTTGTAATGGGCCATGAAATAGCACATGCTATCGCCAACCATGGCAATGAGCGCATGAGCCAGCAATTGGCCATAACCCTTGGAGGGCTTACTCTTCGTTATGCCATGCGTGAAGAACCGGAAAAAACCCGGCAGATCTTTATGACGGCCTATGGTGTAGGCTCAGCGCTGGGAACATTGGCCTATTCGCGCAAACATGAATATGAAGCTGATAAATTGGGTATGGTATTCATGGCACTTGCAGGCTATCATCCAAAGCGGGCTATTTCCTTTTGGAAGAAAATGGCGGAAAAAGGTGGCCCCAATCCTCCCGAATTTATCAGTACTCATCCATCGGACGAAAACCGGGTGGAAGCTTTACGGGAATACCTCCCTAAAGCTATGAAATATTACAAATCGGGCAATGGTAACGAAGGAGGTAATACCATACAAATTGGACAGTAATAAAAAAAACAAATCATAATTAATTGATATAACTATGTCATGGTTGGTAATTGCGATGTTGATAGTAGTGGGGCTCCTTTTTCTGGTGCTTGAAATACTTGTTATTCCGGGCACTGCTGTTGTGGGTATTTTTGGATTTGGTCTTATGGGTGTGGGTATTTGGCAAGCCTATGCCACCTATGGTGCTATTGCCGGGCATTACACACTTGGCGGAACCCTCCTGCTGACGATTATTTCACTATATTTTTCCCTTAAATCAAAAACCTGGGATAAGATCACTCTTCACGATTCGGTAAACAGCAAAGTGAATGTTATAGAAGAAGAAAAGGTGAAACCCGGAGATACCGGTAAAACCGTATCACGGCTCACCCCGATGGGTAAGGCTATCATCAACGGCGATTATTATGAAGTCCGCTCTTCGGGCGAATTCATCGACCCAGGGACCAAAATATTAGTTACTAAAGTAAGTTACAATAAGATAGATGTAAAACCTCAAAATGAATAACATATGGAAAACAACCTACTTGTCATCGTCGGCATTGGTATTGCCGCCATATTCGGCTTATGGGTGATCTTTTATTTCATCCCGGTTGGATTATGGTTCACGGCCCTTCTTTCGGGTGTGAGAATTTCACTTCTTCAACTTGTATTCATGCGCTGGCGGAAGATTCCCCCGGCTGTGATCGTAAAAAGCTTGATTGCCTCCACAAAGGCAGGGCTGCATTTAAACCGAAACGACCTGGAAGCCCATTACCTGGCTGGAGGACGGGTTGAACCCGTGGTCAATGCCCTTATCTCGGCAGATAAGGCAAACATCGATCTGGACTTCAAATCAGCTACCGCCATCGACTTGGCTGGACGTGATGTGTTTGAAGCTGTCCAAATGTCAGTTAATCCAAAGGTTATTAATACCCCCGCAGTTACTGCCGTGGCAAAAGACGGTATTCAGCTTAGCGCCAAAGCACGGGTTACCGTCCGTGCTAACATCCGCCAATTGGTGGGTGGCGCCGGTGAAGAAACAGTATTAGCCCGTGTAGGCGAAGGTGTGGTTTCATCCATCGGTTCAGCCGACTCTCACAAAAAGGTTCTCGAAAATCCCGATACCATTTCCCGCCTTGTGCTCGATAAAGGCTTGGATAGTGGAACGGCTTTCGAAATTCTATCCATTGATATTGCCGATATCGATGTAGGTAAGAACATTGGTGCTGTACTTCAAATGGACCAAGCCAATGCCGATAAGAATATTGCACAGGCTAAAGCCGAGGAACGAAGGGCCATGGCCGTGGCAACAGAGCAGGAAATGAAAGCCAAGGCACAGGAAGCACGCGCCAAGGTTATCGAGGCCGAAGCAGAAGTGCCCAAAGCTATTTCCGAAGCCTTCCGCTCAGGCAATTTGGGGATAATGGATTATTACCGGTTTGAAAATATCCAGGCCGATACCAAAATGAGAGAATCCCTCTCGAAACCCGAAGAAAAAGGCAAGGAGCAGAGGAGATATGGAAGGAAAGGTAAAGAAGGTGATGAAGGAAATGAGAAAGAATAAATAGCCTTTTAACCAAAGCATACAAACCCTGCCGGGCATTTCCGGCGGGGTTTTTTGTTTAAATTCTATAAGGATTCAGGCATCTTTTTTGTAAATTTTATAGAAACAATTAAACTATCTATGCCCGAATTACCCGATGTAGAAGTATTTAAACGCTATTTTGATTCAACATCTCTCAATCAATCCATAAGAGATGTGAAAGTTAGTGACCAAACTGTGGTAAAAATACCCGAAAGCGGATTGAAGTCGGTACTCATTGGATATCAATTCCGTAAAACCTCACGAAGGGGCAAATTCCTTTTTGCCAATAGCGGTGATTCAAACTGGCTGGTCTTGCATTTTGGAATGACCGGATATTTGCATTATTCCTCAGTAAAGGATGATCCACCCGATCATACCCGGCTGAGAATAACTTTCGATAATGAAAATGCGCTTTCTTATGTTAATATGCGGAAGTTGGGCCTGGTTGATCACACCGAAAGCCTGAAACAATACATCCGTGAAAAAAATCTTGGGCCGGATGCCTTACACCTCGATCATAAGTTATTTATAGAGATAATAGGCCGCAAAAAAGGAACGGTTAAGTCTGCTTTGATGGATCAGTCGGCTGTAGCAGGTATCGGAAATATCTATGCCGACGAAATTTTGTTTCAGGCAGGGATACACCCCAAAAGACCGGTAAGCAAACTGAATGAGGATGAGTTTCATGCTGTTTTCAGGCAAACTGACCCGGTGTTGGAAACGGCTATTGAAAGAGAGGCCGTTCCTGGCAGAATGCCGCAGCATTTTATGCTTCCCCGGCGTGAACCGGGGGCTTCATGTCCAAAATGTAGGGGAAACATTGAGAAGATAGCGGTATCGGGGCGAAGCACTTTCGTATGCCCTAATTGTCAGAAATAAAAATAAATTGATCATGGAAAAGTATCTAGGCTGCTCAGGATATCATTACCGCGACTGGAAAGATAAATTTTATCCAGCGAATATTCCGCAAAAGCAATGGCTCCGGTATTATGCTGAATACTTTAACACGGTGGAGATCAACAGTACCTTTTACCGGACCCCGGCAGAAAAAACCTTTGCCAAATGGTACGATGAAACACCGGATAAATTTCGATTCACGGTAAAAGGAAGCCGGTATATTACGCATTTGAAAAAACTGAAGGACACCGGGGGATATGTAAAAGATTTTTATAGAAGCGTTGAACAACTTCAGCAGAAATTGATTTGTGTATTGTGGCAACTGCCGCGAAACCAAAAAAAAGACTTGGATAAGCTTGATAAATTTTGCCAGTCGCTATCACCGGAATTTGATAACGTTATGGAATTTCGCGATTTAACATGGTTTGATGAAGATGTTTATGATTTACTTAAGCGCCATAACGTCACCTTATGCATATTATCGGCACCGGATGGTTTACCTGAAACCGACAAGGCTACAACTGATGCTGCTTATGTGAGGTTTCACGGAAAAACCCGGTGGTATAATTACAATTATAGTGAAAAAGAGATAAAAGACTGGAGCAACCGCATTAATCAATTGGGTGTTAAACGTGTTTATGCCTATTTTAATAATGATTATTATGCTTATGGTCCGTATAATTGTCTTAAACTGCAAGAATACCTATAAAAGGATTAGATTATCACTGGCTTATTTGGATGTGATTTTTACACGAAAATGTGATAATTTTTAATGATCGAACGTTTAATATTCTTAAAATACCCGAACATTTGTGAAAATAACTGAACGGAAAATAAGAGAGGACGAAGCACGAGTTGTTAACCGGAAGTACCGGCAACTTTTAAAAGCCTTGAATTCACATGTTGAAACAAAAGATCACAAGCGAATCAGAAGGGCTTTCGAACTTTCGTTACGTATCCACCAGGATCACCGGCGCAAGACCGGCGACTTTTACTTTATCCATGCAGTAGATGTAGCCTGCATTGTATCGAATGAGATGTCATTGGGGCCAGCTTCCATTATAGCTGCCCTTTTGCAGGATATTTCGCATGATGGAAATATTACGATAACGGGAATAGAAAAACGGTTCGGCAAGAAAGTAGCCCGTATAGTGGAGGGGTTGGACCGGATATCCAATCTTCATAGCGAAAAAGTATCATTTCACCCCGAGAACTTCATAAAGTTACTGCTTTCAATGGCCGATGATGTGCGGATCATCCTCATTCGTCTGGCCAACAGGTTACATTTTATGAGGGTACTCGATTCGCTTAAATACGAGCATCGCCGGCAGGTAGCGCTGGAAACATCAAATTTATATGCCCCCATTGCGCACCGCCTTGGTCTTCATAAAATAAAAACCGAGCTCGAAAAGCTTTCCATGCTATACAGCGAGCCAAAGGTTTATAATACCATTGAAAAGAAGCTTGAAAACATTAGAGAAGACCAGGAGCGCCTGGCCGAGAATTTCATTCGCCCGATACGGAAAGAGCT
>JAIPAP010000159.1 GCA_021740045.1 Bacteroidales bacterium | reverse complement strand
CCCGGTTTCGGGATATTTATGGGATCATTATACCTATGTTCCCTCTATTGGGATCTTATTTATTATCGGGCGGTTTTATCAATATGTTGCAGAACGCAAGTTCTCTTATTCGATGAAGGCGAAAACACCTTTGACGGTTATTTTGATCCTTTTCGGGATCATGTTGATAGCTGTTACCTGGAACCGCAATAATATCTGGCAAGATTCGGGGACGCTTTACTCGGAGGTCATCAGGTTACATCCTGATAATGAGGCGGCTTATAATAACCGTGGTCAGTATCACATGAAACAGGAGAACTACCGCAAGGCAGAGCAGGATTTCTCGCAGGCACTAGAAGCAAGGTCCTCCTATGCTTCTGCCTATCTCAACCGGGGGCGGGCACGCTTTGAACAGGAAAAATACAAATCGGCTCTTGGCGATCTGAACAAAGCGATAGAGCTAAATCCCTCGGAAGCGGCATACATGGAACGTGGGTTACTGAAAGCAAGATTAGGCTACCACCAAAGGGCCATCAAAGATTTTTCAACGGTGCTGAATAGACATCCGCAATCAACACAAGCATTGAATAATCTCGGACTAAGTTACGGTCAGCTGGAACAATACAATAAAGCCCTTGAAGCCTTCAACCGGGCCATCTCCATCGACCCAAACAATGCTAAAGCATACGGTAACCGGGGGACAGTTTATTATAAAACCGGAAACCAGCAAAAAGCCTGCAGCGACTGGAGCCGCTCAGCGAATCTCGGAAATAAGCGTGCCCGGCAGATTCTGCAGCAATACTGCAGGTAGCCGGAGATTATGAGCTATCCTACCTTAACTGCCATTTAGCCTTTTCATATACTTTAGGCTTTAGGTATGGTGCATGGAGCATGGAGCATAGAGCATGGGGAATCCGGAGATAATATTATTCTACCGAATTGCCACTTTTGTTACTATAGGTTCCATTGATTCATTTTCCATATTTCGAATTTGGATGATGTACATGCCTCGATCCAAATGAGTGAGATCAAGTGTGGTACCCGTAGAAAGTCTCTTTTGTGTCTCATGTAGGGTTGCACCATTTACATCAAGTACCCTGATCTCTCCATTAAAGGGATTTCTAACATCAATGTTCAACATGCCATTACCCGGGTTGGGATAAATCCTGCGTAGCGGGGAATTTTCATCGATATTCTGACTTAGAGAAGCGTAGCCGGTAAGCTTTACCTGCACGGCGATTCGTTGCGTGATATCGTCGGAGATGGTGTCATAGCAAAAGGTAGCTACGTCGTTGCTTCTGCCTTCATGCTCACCCGGATCGAAGATCAATTCGAATCCAACTGATTCACCGGCCGGAATGGTCATGGGCAATGGAGTATTCAGCTTAAAGCGCTTGCTCCTGAAATTGCAGTGGTTGATTTGAATGCTGGTATCCGAATTGTTTTGTATGCCCACATATTCGTTAGCTGTTTCATTCACCACAATATAACCAAAATCGACAGAATCTCTCAATGGATGAAAGACTTCTTGGGTGAAATCAAATTTGTAAGCCCTGTAGTTGGAGCTTGGATAGGTTAATTCAAGCGCCACCGAACCATCCTGCCTGAACTCAGTAATGTTGGGCCTGCCGCTGCCCCATCCTACAACAATTCTATTGTTTGGCATATACTGAACACTTCCCATGATCTTTCCGTAAATATCTTCGGGTTGGCTGCGCAAACGCTTAGTCATGGTTGCATTCATTTGATCTCTGTCCAGTTCATACTCCACGGCACTTGAAAAGCTCTCATTGGTGTTGAACCAGCCGTTATCGAATAAGCTAAAGCGGTTGTTGCCCTGATACCGGATGTGATGTTGCATGGAAAAGCCAAGAGTATCATTCACAAAATCAAAATCGTTGTTTTCACCTGAAAAGCGCCAAACCATTTCTCCTGTAGCGCCATCTATCCGGGTGATCTCATTCATGTTACGGGATGATAGCAACAAGTCGCCGTCGGGCATTTGTTCGATGGCATTGGCATGAACATAATCCACCACCGACTCGCTTTGCAGGTTTACATAATCGGTCGCATCGGTAATATCAAAATGGTTGAAACTCGACCATTGAAAGACCAGGTTTTTATCGCTGTCGAACTCCTGTATAAGGGCGCCTCTGACGGTAACGTTTTCATGGCCGCCCGGCACTACCGTATCCATATCCACCAGGCGGTCATCATAGCCAAGTAACAGGGCATGCCCGTTCTCAAGCAGCCGGAATTCATGAAAGTCGATGGGGTAGCCGTTTTTCATTTCGTAGGAATCGACTACTTCAAATTTATTATTGAGGATCAAATGCTTTTGTTCCACTGATGAAAAATACGATAATTGACCATTGGGTTGTATTTTGAAATCTTTTCCGTTAAATCCCAGCTTCTTATAATATACCGGGTACCCAACATTATCAAGCATGATGAGGTAAGGTGAATTGCTGCCGGCCTCCAGTTGGGTCATGGTGGTGGCAAAAAAGTAGCCCTGCGAGGGATCGTTGGAGATAGTAACCTGTGCCTGGGCAAGATCATCAGGTAACTCGGGCCATTTATCCTTTTTAAGGGATGGCCCATTGATTTCCTGCAGTAGCTGGAAATTAAAATCTGCGGGACTTTTTTCACTTAGCCTTGGCGGTTGTTTGCGAATTTTAAAGGAATACCTGAGACCGGGGAGTGTTTTACCGCTCTCCAGCATGATGCTTGAAACAAATACCGTAACCCGGCTTCTACGCTCAAAGGGTTTATCGTGGTTAAATATTAGTGATCTGTTATCAACGGATAAAGTCCATTCGCCAGGGTAGTCATTTCCGTTTTCGTCTTTCACAAAAGCTTTGATTCTTTCGGGCGTGTTTGGGTGGTATGGGCTACCGTGACGAATAACAATGTTTTGTTCCTGGGTTACCATATTATTACCAGGCATGGGCAACAGGTATTGAAAAAGGCCGGTGTTTTTTTGCTGGGCAAATCCTATAACCGGCAGTAACAGGATGATGAGCAGCACCTTATTAGTTTTCATAGTTCACAAGTTTGCTGTTAGCTATAATCTTTGGTTCATCCAAACCTATAACATCAACAGTGCAAGTTTAAGAATAGTTTATGAGATGGAGCATCTTAAAATTGCGATTATTAAAGGCGTTGGTTCAGGCATCTTTCATAAAGCCCTGAGGGTGGATTATACAATTTAACGGATAAATATTTTTGTGGTCATGGGGATTTCCCTTTCACAGTCTTCATTGCTGATTGAAAGTAAATAGATTCCCGGCACAAGGTGCCTCAGATCAATCTCGGTAATATTGCCCATATATTTGTGGGCTTCGTACATTATATTTCCATTCATATTGACCACATGAATGTGTCCATTGAAGTTCTTCCGAGTTTCAAGTTTGATCAATCCGTTGCCGGGGTTTGGAGATATGCTGCTTATGAGTGGGTTATCTTTAATGCCTTCGCTGGCCGATGTATACCCGGTAAGTGCAACCTGGACGGCAATCCGCCGGGTAAGCTCTTCTGAAATAACATCATAGCAAAAGGTGGCAACATCATCTGCACGTCCTTGCTGGGAACCAGGACGAAATTCGATATCGAATGTGGCAGAGTCTCCGGCCTGAATGGTAACGGGGAGTTCAGTGATCAAGCTAAAAAGTTCACTTCTGAAATGGCAATGATTGATCTGAATTGCTTCATCTGTAAGGTTTTCCAGTATCACTTGTTTTTCATTGGATTGATTGATCACGATATAACCAAAATCGAGTGTGTTCGAGGATGTTTCAAAAACAGCTTGTTCATAATCAAATTTATAGGCCCGGTAATTGATGCCATGAAACTTTAGCTCCAAAGCCACCGTTCCATCTACCTTAAACTCAGTGATGTTGGGAATGCCGCTTCCCCAGCCTACCACGGTCCTGCCATTTTGAATATATTGAAAGTTTCCCATAATGATCCCGAAAATATCCTCAGGCTGGCTTCTTAGGCGTTTAGTAAGTGTGGCTGTCATATTTTCTTCATCCAGGTGATATTCCACCCCACTCGAAAAAGTTTGATCGGTATTGAACCAGCCGTTATCGAAAAGGCTGTAGTGATCGTTACCGCGGTAACGGATGTCATGCTGCATGGAAAAACCCAGTGTATCATTTTCAAAAATAAAATCATTGTTTTCACCGGAAAATCGCCAGATGATCTCCCCGGTTGAGCGGTCTATTTTGGTGATCTCATTCAGGTTGCGGGCCGAGATCAACAAGGCATTATCATCGGTAGGATCAATGGCATTGGCATGTACATAATCGATTAGTGATTCGCTTTTGAGGTCAACAAATTCAGTTGCATCAGTAATTTCATAATGATCGAAGCTCGACCATTGGAAGATAACATTCTTATCGCTATCGAGTTCCTGTACAAGTGTGCCCCTTACCGTAACTCCTTCATGACCACCGTTTACAACCGTATCCATGTCCACCAGGCGGTCATCATGGCCTAGCATAAGAGCATGTCCGTTTTCTAAAAGGACAAACTCATGGAAATCGTGCGAATAGCCGTTTTTTACTTGATAAGAATCGATCACTTTAAATTTCTTGTTCAAGATTCGGTGTTTGTGAGGTATACTATAGTAGTGAGAGATTTGTCCGTTTGGTTGAACCTTAAAATCCATTCCATGTTTTTCGAGTTTCTCATAAAACACTGGGTAACCAGTATTGTCCATTATCATCAGGTAAGGCACCTGTTCCTCATTCCACCAGATATCCATGGCAAGGGCATAAAAATAACCGGGAGACGGGTTGTTTGAAATGGTGACTTCGGTAGCGGGGTAGTCTTCAGGCAGTTCCGGCCATTTGCTTTTTTTAAAGGAGGGTGTTGTTTGGATTAACATAAAATCGCTGTTGAACTTATCATGGTTCTCGGTCAGCATCTTTGGAGAATGCTTTCTGGTTTTAAACCAATATTTCAGTGTAGGTAGCTTGTTGCCATTTGCCAGCATAATCCCATCAACTTCCACAGTGATCTCTTGCTCTTTTTCGAAATCTTGCTGATGATTAAAAATTAATGATTTGTTGTCATCAGAGACAACCCAATCGCCATTATATTCAACTCCATCCGCTCCCTTAACGCGGGCATTCAATTGCTTGAGGGTTTTTAGATGAATGATACTTCCCTGGCGGATGACAATATTTTGTTGGGGAGTCACCTGCTTGTTTCCCGGAACAGGCAAAAGGTATTCAAATAATCTGGTGTTGTTCTCCTGACCAAATAAGATTAAAGGGATACAAAATAGGATCACTAGGTTAAAGCCCATTTTCATAATCACAAGGTTTTGGTTTATGCAATTATAGTAAAAAAGTCACTTTGGTGTGATAATTAATCACTGGTGTCCGGTAAACATCAAGGATATTCCTCGCTTCGCTCGGAAAGACAAGGGGTTTACGTAAATGGAGGCGAAGGGGGGCTGGGGGAGT
>JAIPAP010000050.1 GCA_021740045.1 Bacteroidales bacterium | reverse complement strand
AAGCCCGAATAATTCACTTCGCGTTTAAATTGATTTTCAAGAGTGATAATGGATGCAAACACAATATGGGCAATCACCCCGATTGCCAGAATAGGTTCCACAATTCCAATGATAGGATCGGAGGCCATAAAATGAGCCGCCCTATTGAACAGGGCGCCTGTGTCATCGAAGACGATCATGGAATTAATGGTAAGGTGGACAATTAAAAAGAGCATCAGAAAAATTCCCGTGATACTCATAATGAATTTTTTCCCGATTGATGAAGAAAAGAAATTGCTCATAAGTTTATAGCATTAAGATTAAACCATTTTGAACAAATTTATAAAATTAATGAAAGTAAAAAATGGTTTTAACACAAAGTATAGCAATTCATATGGATTTTAATTAAATCCGTGTCACGGCTATAACCCTTATTTATATTGCATCTCAATAATATATAAAAAAGTATATATTACTGATAATCAGCATATAAAAAATCCGCATCGAACACATAAATTATTGAATATCAATTTTATAAACAACTTGAAGCCATGGGTTGAAATATGCGATTAAATCTCTATTTTTGCATATAAGCTTTAGAACTGGATTTACTCATAAGATATAAAGATAAACGTAACCAAATAGAATTATGAGCAACTTAGCCATACGATCAATTAGCAAGAAGATCATCACCGGTTTGGCTGGTCTTTTTCTCATAACTTTTCTTGTCGTTCACTTGGGCGTCAATCTCACGATGCTGGTGCCTGACGGAGGGGAAACATTCAGGGAGGCAGCCGAGTTTATGCGCACCAACCCGGTGATCAAGATTGTGGAACCGGTGTTGTTTGCAGCATTTATTATTCACATCATAATAGGGATCGTGTTAAAAATCCAGAACTGGATGGCACGCCCAAATCGATACAGTGTGTCGAACAAGGCATACACCTACTGGATGTCGAAGTATATGTTCCACACCGGCATAGTGGTTTTAATCTTCCTGATCATCCACCTGATCAACTTTTATTTCATCAGGTTGGGTTTATTGGAACCCTCCAATGTGATGAGCGATGAACATGATTTTTACAATCAGGCTATCATGTTATTTCGGGATCCTTTATATTCGGTAATATACCTGGTGGCCTTTGTGTTTTTGGCAGTGCATCTTAATCATGCCTTTCAGTCGTTTTTTCAAACCATTGGGGCAAATCACAGTAAATACACCCCGGTGATCAAAGTGATAGGAACGATCTATTCACTGGTGATCTCCATAGGTTTTGCTATCATTCCCATTTACTTTTTATTTTTTTATGAATAATGATAATCAGCTTCAAGCTATATATTGAAAATATAGGATTATGACGAAACTAGATGCAAAAATACCCGAAGGACCCTTAGCCAAAAAATGGACCCGATTTAGGAATACCTGTAAACTGGTCAATCCGGCCAATAAGCGTAAGCTGGATATTATTGTTGTCGGCACGGGATTAGGAGGTGCTTCGGCAGCAGCCAGCCTTGCTGAATTAGGCTATAATGTAAAAGTATTCTGTTATCAGGATAGTCCCCGCCGGGCACATAGCATAGCTGCCCAGGGAGGTATTAATGCGACCAAAAACTATCCCAATGACGGTGACAGCATTTACCGCCTGTTTTACGATACCATCAAGGGAGGCGACTACCGTTCGCGCGAAGCAAACGTATACAGGCTTGCCGAAGTGAGCAGCAACATTATTGACCAGGCTGTGGCCCAGGGTGTACCGTTTGCCCGTGAGTACGGTGGCTTGCTCGATAACCGTTCCTTTGGTGGCGCCCAGGTTTCCCGTACCTTTTATGCCAAGGGACAAACCGGCCAGCAGTTGTTATTGGGGGCCTATGGTTCGTTAAACCGCCAGGTTCATCAAGGTAAAGTGAAGGTTTATGCCCGTCGCGACATGCTCGATATTGTTCTGCACCAAGGCAAAGCCAGGGGTATCATTACCCGTAACCTGATTACCGGTGAAATTGAACGGCATACAGCACATGCCGTTGTGCTTGCCACAGGTGGCTACGGAAATGTTTATTTCCTTTCCACTTATGCCATGGGGGCCAATGGTTCCCCGGCCTGGAAAGCATACAAGAAGGGGGCTTATTTTGCCAATCCGGCTTTCGTTCAAATCCATCCCACTTGCATGCCGGTGAAAGGAGAGCACCAGTCGAAGCTTACCTTGATGAGTGAAAGTCTTCGCAATGACGGCCGCATCTGGGTTCCGAAGAAAAAGGAAGATGCCGAAAAATTACGTAAGGGGGAAATTTCACCCAATGATCTTGGTGAAGAAGAACGTGATTATTACCTCGAACGAAGATATCCGGCTTTTGGTAACTTAGTGCCACGTGATGTGGCTTCCAGGGCGGCAAAAGAACGATGCGATAATGGATTTGGAGTAGGTACCGGACAGGCCGTATACCTCGATTTCAGGGATGCCATCAACCGGATGGGAAAAGAAGCCGTAGAGGCTAAATATGGTAACCTCTTCGAGATTTATAAAAAGATCAATGATGAGAACCCTTATGAAGTTCCCATGAAGATTTTCCCTGCTACACACTACACCATGGGCGGGCTCTGGGTTGATTATCACCTGCAAACCACCGTTCCGGGTTTGTTTGCAGTAGGCGAGGTAAACTTCTCCGATCACGGGGCTAACCGCCTTGGCGCTTCAGCCTTGATGCAGGGCTTGGCCGACGGTTACTTTGTATTGCCTTATACCCTTAGCAATTATCTGTCGGATGAACTTCATACACCACGGTTGACAACCAAAGAAAAAGAATTCGATGAGGTTGAAGAACAAATCAATGAACGCCTTGAGAAGTTAATGAATATTAAGGGTAGTCAAACGGTTGATGCCATTCATAAGCGCTTGGGCCACATTATGTGGGATCATGTTGGAATGTCGAGGACGAAAGAATCACTCGAAGAAGCTCTTAAAATGTTACCTGAGCTAAGGAAAGAGTTCTGGAACGATGTAAAAATTCCTGGTCATCAACACGGTGTTAATCCTGAGTTGATGAAAGCCGGCTGGGTGGCCGATTTTCTTGAGCTGGGCGAATTGATCGCCCGTGATGCTCTTCAGCGTGAGGAATCGTGCGGTGGACATTTCCGCCAGGAGTATCAAACGGAAGAAGGCGAAGCGCTTCGCAGGGATGATGAATATTCCTTTGTTGGTGCCTGGGAATACAAGGGTGATGATCAGAAGCCTGAAATGCACAAGGAAGACATTGTTTACGAGGTAACCGAAAGGAAAACGCGTAGTTATAAGTAATTACCCGTATAAAAACTAGTTGAGAATGACCAAAGAAACCTAAAGATATGAAGATAAAGCTTAAAATATGGCGTCAGGAAAACGCCACCGCTAAAGGAAAGTTTGTCAAATATCAACTTGATGATGTCTCGCCGGACAGCTCGTTCCTCGAAATGCTGGACGAGCTCAACCAGGATTTGATCCAAAAAGACGATGATCCGGTTGTATTCGATCACGATTGCCGTGAGGGAATTTGCGGTACCTGCGGTCTTTATATCAACGGCCGTGCCCATGGTCCCCAAAAAGGTTCGGCTACTTGCCAGCTCCATATGCGCTCCTTTAAAGATGGAGATACTATTACCGTTGAGCCTTGGCGGGCAAAAGCTTTTCCGGTTATCAAAGACCTGATGGTCGACCGCAGTGCATTTGACCGCATTATGGTTTCCGGTGGTTATATCTCCATTAATGCCGGTTCGGCCCCGGAAGCCAACAATATGCCCGTGCGAAAAGAAAATGCCGATATGGCTTTTGACGCCGCAACTTGTATAGGTTGTGGCGCCTGTGTGGCCGCTTGCCCCAATGCCTCGGCTATGCTCTTTGTGGGGGCCAAAATAAGCCATCTTGCACTGTTGCCACAAGGACAGCCAGAGGCCGAGGAAAGGGTTCTGGAAATGGTCAATCAAATGGACCTTGAAGGCTTTGGCAATTGCAGTAACAATTATTCCTGCGAGGCTGAATGCCCTAAAGAGATCTCGGTAGGTAATATTGCTAGGATGAACGCACAATTTTTTGGCGCAAAGCTGAAGTCGGGGAAGAAGTAATTACAGTTTTAAGACCAAACTGATTCAGAAAAGGCCCCGATAGCGTATTGGAAAATTTGCCATATCGAAACAAATTGAGAAGAAACATTCAGTAACTTGCTTATCCACATTTTCATAGGGTAAGAAAGCTTCTATATATGGTTTGAAACCCTTATTGAAATCGTTGATGATTACACCCCAACATACAGGGAAAAGAAATCCGGTGTAAATAATATTAGCATTTTTGAAGGAGTTATAGTAATAAATCATTCATCATGAGTGAAAAAGATAAGCATCAAGCCAATGAACCCCTGGAGAATTATGAGCAACCTTTGAATTTCGATAAGGTATGGCAAATGTTTCAGGAGACCGATAAAAAGTTTAAAGAAACCGATAGGCAGTTTAAAGAAACTGATAGGCAATTTAAGGAGACCGATAAGAAGTTTCAGGAAACCGATCGAAAAATCGACAGGTTAGCAAAACTCTATGGCGGTGTTTCGGAAAACAGCAGGGATGTAGCTGAGGAATTTTTCAGAAGAGGTCTTGAAAGCAGAAACTCTATTTTTGGCATCCGTTATAATGAAGTTTCCCAACTTGCCAGGCGGTCAAAACATCTGCAGGGTGAATATGACATTGTACTCCACAACAGCGAAACCATTGTAGTTATTGAAGTGAAATATAAGGTACACCCCAAGGATGTGAATGATTTTGTTAATCGCAAATTACCAAAATTCAAGCCTTTATTTAAGGAATACAGCGGCAAGGAAATTATAGGAGCTATGGCTGGGATGAGTATCCCAAAAGATAGCTATGAGCTTGCTGCAGATCATGGATTGCTTATTTTAACCCAATCAGGAGATAATATTTCCGTGATGAATCCTGGCGATTTTAAACCAAGACGGTTTTAGCAATCTTCGGTTTAACTTTTCGGAACCGATTCCACATTCCATTATTTGAAATTATGCTGAATTACAGCATGCTAATGGAAAAATTCTGAAAATTGGTTACTTTTGAAGATTGTCGAAACTGTAAATAGAAGCAAATAAATAAATGTTATTCAGTGATATACCCGGTCAGCAGAAGATTAAACAACAACTGATCGGTACCGTAAACGATGAACGTATTAGCCATGCCCAGATGTTATTGGGACCTGAGGGCTCGGGCAAACTCGCCTTGGCTATTGCGTATGCCCAATACATTAATTGTCACAACCGAACTGATGATGATGCTTGCGGGTATTGTCCTTCATGTGTTAAATACAATAAGTTAATCCACCCCGATCTTCATTTCGTTTACCCGGTGGCGGTAACCCAAAAGGTGGATAAAAAGCCCACCAGTGAGCAGTTTCTTACGGAATGGCGCCAAACGCTTGCCAACACCCATTATCATCCCAGCCTGATGCAGTGGTACGAAGCTATTGGTATTGAAAAGAAACAGGGCATCATCAATGCCGACGACTGCAATAACATAATCCATACCTTAAACTATAAATCCTATGAATCGGATTACAAAGTGATGATCATTTGGATGGTGGAACGCCTGTTTCATTCGGCAGCTCCCAAACTGCTTAAGATACTGGAAGAGCCACCGGATCGCACCCTGTTCATCCTGGTAGCTGAAAATCATGAACAGATCATCAACACTATTATATCGCGCACTCAAATCGTGAAGATACCCAAGTATTCCGATGAAGCGGTAGCGGGATACCTTCAACAGCAATTTGGTAAAGAAGGTAACGAACGCAATAAAATGATCAACCTCGCCAACGGGAATCTGAAGGAAGCCATTGAAATGGCTTCAACTACCGGTGTTGACGATTTCAATTTTACCACGTTCAGAGAATGGATGCGTCTATGCTACAAAGGTGATTACAAAGCCCTTTATAATTTTGTGTCGAAAATCTCAAAGATCGGCCGCGAGAAACAGAAAAGCTTTTTAAATTACGGATTGAAGATTGTGCGGCATTCATTATTAAATCACTATGGAAAACATGAGTTGATCCGCATGGATGGGGAGGAATTACAATTTTTACAAAAGTTCTCCAATTTTATCCATAGCGGAAATGCGGCAGAATTTGCCGATTTGTTCAATGAAGTTTCATACCATATCGAGCGGAATGGGAACGCTTCAGTGCTTTTTATGGATGCCTCCATAAGGGCCAATAAGATCATGGCGATGAAACCAAAGCAGATAACTACTTAAAATATGATGGCTTTTAATATATGAATATCCTTAGCCAAACGTTAAGGAAAAAGTATCGAAAGCACATGCATTAAAATAAAATGCACTTATGCAGGACAACAACAATAATACAGATAACAAGAATCCTTCAAGGCATCGCTCTTTCTTAGCCCGGGGATGCTGCCATATACCAAATTTATTTGATAAAAAACAGGATATATACAGGCATGGATGCAGTAAGCTCGATTCTTTTAACTGGCTGGAAGATATTGTATTACCCGATAAAAATGAGGTTTTTGATTGTATTGAGGTGAGGTTCAAAAATAGCCGCAAAGACTTTTTCAGGTTTTTGCCGGATATGAACCTGAATGTGGGCGACATTGTTGCCGTTGAAGCTTCGCCCGGTCATGACATTGGCATTGTAAGCCTTATGGGGGAAGCCGTTCGGTTGCAAATGCGAAAGAAAGGAGAAAACCCGGCCTCGGAAGAAATTAAGAAGATATACCGTAAAGCCCGTTTAACCGATATTGAAAAGTGGATCAGCGCTGTTGAAAAGGAAGACAATACCATGATCAAGGCCCGGAAAATAGCGGCTGAACTTGACTTGCAAATGAAGATCAACGATGTGGAGTATCAGGGCGATAACACTAAAGCAATTTTCTATTACACTGCCGAAGACCGGGTGGATTTCAGGCAATTGATAAAAATTTTGGCCGAGAAGTTCAAAGTGAGAATCGAAATGCGGCAGATTGGAGTAAGGCAGGAAGCCGGAAGGCTAGGAGGGATAGGATCTTGTGGCCGCGAATTATGTTGTGCCACGTGGATCACCGATTTTCATTCGGTTACCACCAATGCAGCCCGCACCCAGCAATTAACCCTTAATCCCCAAAAGCTGGCCGGGCAATGTGGAAAGCTTAAATGTTGCTTAAATTATGAATATCCGGTTTATGCCGATATGTTAAAAGAATTTCCCAATAGTGAAACAAAACTTCAAACCAAGAAAGGCAATGCGGTTTATCAAAAAGCCGATGTGATCAAAAAAATGATGTGGTACTCTTATGATCATGATGAGTCCAATTTAATGGCTATCGAAATCGATAAAGTACGCAATATCATGAAAATGAATAAAAATGGTAAGAAACCCGATAGCCTTGAAGAATTTGCTTTTATCCGGGAAAAGAAAAACGATTTCATTAATGTGGTGGGTCAGGATGACCTGAACCGCTTTGATAAATAATTGTTATTTTTTCAACCCATAAAAATAAATATTTAAGTAGGCGTTATTTAAAGATTAAAAGATAAGGCATTAAAGGTCCCATTTTAAATGAACATATATAGCAGAGGTCAACACATTTTTCCCCTTGCGGTACCGGTGAAAAACAATAAGTGGTTTCACAGCTTATTATTGGTGATGGGCGTGTTTTTGATTTCGGGATGCACTAATGATACAGTATATGAAGAAAACATTCACATTAACAACAACACATGGCATAAGGATTCTTTAGCTATATTTAAGCCTGAAATTAATGACAGCCTTGTTCCCTACAATATATACCTGAATTTACGGAACACTACTGACTATAATTTCAGGAATATTTTCCTTTTTATGAATACACAGTACCCCAATGGACAGGTCGAAAGGGATACTATTGAAATTTTACTGGCCCGAAAAGATGGGGAATGGCTGGGACAGGGTTATGGAAAACTCAGAGACAGCCGGGTTTTATTGCATCGTAATGTTCATTTTCCTCAAAGTGGTATGTATTTATTTAAAATACAGCAAGCTATGAGGCGCAAAAAACTAAAAGGAATTGCTGATATAGGTTTACATATAGAAAAACAACAATAAATACATGGCAGAAAAAGCTGAAAAAAAATCTTACAGGTCATACGTTTGGGGTTTTTGGAGCATATACCTTGTTGGGCTTGCTGCTGTAGTGATGTTATTTGTAGGAATCGCTTCGGGGTGGCTTGGTTTTATGCCTACTTTCGAGCAACTGGAAAACCCGAAAAGTTACCTGGCTTCGGAAGTCATTTCATCCGATCAGCAGACATTGGGTAAGTATTATATCGAAAACCGCTCCAATGTGCATTATTCGGAACTTTCACCCAATTTGGTCAATGCACTGGTGGCAACCGAGGATATCCGTTTCAGGCAACACTCCGGGGTTGATGGAAAAGCTCTTATACGCGTTGCTTATGGCTTAATGACCGGAACACACAAAGGGGGTGGGAGTACCATTACCCAGCAACTGGCCAAAAATCTTTTTCCCCGCGATGATAACTTATCCTCTGTGGAATTGGTTATCCGAAAGTTGAAAGAATGGGTCACAGCCATTAAGCTGGAGCGAAACTATTCCAAAAACGAGATCGTTGCCATGTATTTGAATACGGTTCCTTTTGGGAGCCATACGTTTGGCATTAAATCGGCGGCTAAAACCTTTTATAATAAACGCCCTATTGAATTGAACAAGGAAGAAGCTGCTATGCTTGTGGGAGTCCTTAAAGCACAGAGCTGGTACAACCCGGTAAGAAATCCCCAAAGAGCTTACCGGCGGCGCAACGTAGTTTTGGGCCAGTTGGAAAAATATGATTACATTACCAAGCCTCAGTTTGATTCACTTACAAATTTACCTGTAGACATGTCGGATTACCGCGTGCAGGATCATATTGCCGGTCCTGCACCCTATTTCAGGGAATTTTTGCGAAATATCCTCTATGCCGATAAACCTAAACGCGATGATTACTATACCTTCCAGGCTTATAAGGAAGATTCCATCGAATGGCAGATCAACCCGGTTTATGGCTGGGTCAATAAAAACCCCCGGCCTGATGGCACCAAATACAATCTATATAAGGACGGCCTGAAGATCTATACCACCATTAACGCCCGCATGCAAAAACATGCCGAGGCGGCGGTTCAGGAACATCTGAGCCAGGATCTTCAACCCACTTTTTTTGAGCATTGGGAAGATGTGGAAAATGCTCCTTTTAATTTCGAGGAAGATGCCGAACGTCAGATCGAACAGCTAATGACCCAGGCTATGCGCCGCACCGAGCGTTATAGAAGATTGAATGAAAGGGGAATGTCAATGGATTCGATCAAAAAGGTTTTCAATACACCAACAAAGATGGAGATATTCTCCTGGGGTGGCGATATTGATACTATTATGACCCCTATGGATTCAATACGATATCATAAGTCCATTCTGCAATCCGGATTATTATCAATGGAGCCACAAACGGGTTATGTAAGGGCTTATGTGGGTGGTATTGATTATGAGTATTTTAAATACGATCATGTTACCCAAGGAAAGCGACAGGTTGGTTCTACTTTTAAGCCGTTCCTGTATACCCTGGCCATGCAGCATGGAAATTATTCACCCTGCTCAAAAGTGCCCAATGTTCAACCATCGGTAGAGTTACCCAGCGGCGAGATTTGGGAACCGAAAAATTCTACCGACTACAAAGAAGGCCAAATGGTCACTTTAAAAGAGGCCCTGGCAAACTCTATCAATTGGGTATCGGCTTACCTGATTAAGCGGTACACCCCATCGGCTGTTAAAAAGGTGGTCCACAAGATGGGTGTGAAAAGTCATATTCCCGCTGTCCCGGCTATTTCACTGGGAACCCCCGACCTATCGCTTTATGAAATGGTGGGCGCCATGAATACCTATGCCAACAAAGGAGTTTATATCAAGCCAAGCTTTGTTACCCGCATTGAAGACAAGCATGGTAATGTGATTGAGGAATTCATTCCTTATCAGGAAGAAGCCATGAGCGCCGAAACTGCCTATCTGATGCTGGAATTGATGAAGGGCGTTGTACAAACCGGAACCGGCGTGCGTTTGCGGTGGAAATATGAATTTCAAAACCCGATTGCAGGAAAAACCGGAACCACCCAAAACAATTCCGATGGTTGGTTTATGGGCATAACCCCCGACCTTACCACCGGCATATGGACCGGCGCCGAAGACCGCAGTGTGCATTTCAGAACCATAAAGCTCGGACAGGGTGCTAATATGGCCCTTCCCATCTGGGCACTTTATATGAAACGTATTTATGCCGATTCATCCCTGAAAATTTCGAGAGGTGATTTTGAAAAACCACCGCAAGGCATCTCCGTGGAAATCGATTGTGAAAAATATGAGCAACAACAAGAAACCAACCCCTTGCGTGATGATAGGGGAGGGTTTTAAGCAAAGAATTTACCTTCAGGTGTAAACGATCATATGCATTTTCAAAAAAAGTGTTGATATTTGTGCCCTTATATTGATTTGGGTTACTTTATTTAATTGGTAATCATTAACATTAAATGTTTTGACTGAACTAAAACCTGCGGGTTCAAAAATCAACAAACAACATTATGCATAAGCTATCCATTGTTATCCCGGTTTATAACGAGGAAAACTCCATCATTCCAACCATAGAGAATATTAACAATATGATGTCCGAAACGGACATTGATTATGAACTGATCGTGGTGAATGATGGGTCTACCGATAAAACCGGGGACATCCTCAGGGAGTACGAGAACAAGTTTCACCTGGTGGATTATGAGATCAACAAAGGTTACGGGGCAGCGTTGAAAGCAGGCATACTGGAAAGTAAGAATGAGGTCATTGCCATTACCGATGCTGACGGAACGTATCCCATCGAATACATCCCCACCATGTTTAAAGAGATACATAAGTATAACATGATCGTTGGGCGGAGGCCTTTTAAGCAATTGCCTACCATTACCAAACCGGCAAAGCTATTCATAACCAAGCTGGCCAGCTACCTGGCCGATTACAAGATACCCGACATTAATTCAGGTTTGCGGATGTTTTGGAAAAAAGATGCTTTGCGTTTCTTCCACATCATTCCCTCGGGCTTTTCATTTACCACTACCATTTCATTGGCCATGCTCACCAGTGAGCTCGACGTGCACTATATGCCCATCGAATACATGAAAAGAGAAGGCAAGAGCAAGATCAAGCCTTTTTATGATACCCTGAACTTTATTCAATTGATCGTTCGAACCATCATTTATTTCAACCCGCTTAAAGTGTTTATTCCCCTGGCTATAGTCCTGGCGCTTATTGGCATAGTTGTGCTTGTGGCCAGTTACATATGGTTACCCAGGGTGCTCGACGCATCGGTATCCATTTTGTTACTATCGTCCATACAAGTGCTGGCAATCGGAATGATCGCCGATTTGATCAACCGGAAAGGAAATGTAAATAAATATTATCCTGAGTAAACTAACCATCTTTTAATCAGACTGATAATGGAGGAAAATAAACTAAGAAACGCTTACGCAGATAAAGCCATATCACAAATTCCCCGGTTGCTGGGTAACATGGATAGAAATCCTTTTTCACCTACCTATGGATGTTTTCACCGCGATTACTGGCTGGATAAAACGTCCGACTTTCCCGATGCGGTACGGCAGTTTGGTGTGCATGCCCTGGCATTGGTTTATACATATGATTTTCCAGGAAGCATATACAAAGGCCAACCGAAAATAAGGGACTGGACCATTGCTGCTATGGTGTTCTGGAGCAAAATTCAACATAACGACGGTTCATTCGATGAGTTTTATCCCTATGAGCGCGGATGGGTAGGACCTACCGCCTTTACCATGTTCACCATCATTGAAGCCTACCGTTTGCTTGAAGATGAAATTCCGGACACCGAAAAGGAAATTATCAAAAACGCCATTCGCAAAGCGGCTTATTTTATTACCAAAGGTGAAACCGAGGAAGACCACCTGGCCAACCACCACGCCATGGCTTGTATGAGTGTGTGGAAAGCTTATGAATTGCTGGGTGAGGAGAAGCTCAAAGCAGGCTATAACAAGTTATGGCAAACTTTTAAGACTTATCACTATGAAAATGAAGGTTGGTCAAGGGAGTACGACGGGGTAGACCCGGGCTATCTTTCAGCTACGGTATCCTTCCTTGGAAAGATTTACCAAACCAATCCCGATCCCGAAATCAGAAAGGTGTTGGAAGAATCGGTGAAATTCTCAGCCTACTTTGTGTATCCCAATGGTTTTTATGCCGGCAGCGCCGGAAGCCGTAACACGCTTCATTTCTATCCGCACGGGTATGAAATTTTAGGAAAACAAATCCCGCTGGCCAATGCCATTGCCCAAAAGATGCTTAAAGGATTGAGTGAAGATAAGCTGGTTCCCCCGGAGATCATTTCGGACCGCTATGTGTTTTACCGGGTACCCGAGTTTTTGCTGGCCTATATCGATTATACCCAAAAGCAGGATAATGCTCCTGCATTACCGTATGAGCAAGACGATTTTGAGCATTTTTACGAGCGCTCCAGGATCTTTGCAGCGACTAAAGGGGATTATTACCTCCTTTCCAACCTGGCCAAGGGAGGGGTGATCAAGGTGTTCAACCGTAAAACCGGCAAGCTGCTGGTAAATGATTGCGGAATCATAGGGCGTTTGGAAAATGGTAAAGTAGCCACCAACCAGTGGGTTGATCCCCAGTATCAGGCAAAAGCCTCCTCATACCGGGGTGAAGTAAAAGGGAATTTTCATATGGTTCCTTCCAATAAATTGTTTACACCCTTTAAAAATATCCTTTTCCGGGCCACACTTATTGCTATTGGCTGGATACCTTCCATGGCGCACTGGCTTAAAGGACAGATCAGGAAATCGCTCATATTAGGGCAACGGAGCTTGCCGGTTTCTTTTGAGCGAACATTCACTTTGCATGAAGATGAGTTTGTAATTAGCGATCAATTAAAAATTTCCGGAAGCGACAAGTTCAGCTCATTATCCATAGGTGATGAATTTTTTGTGCGCTACGTTCCGCAAAGTCGTTATTTTCAGTCGCAGGAATTGGAGGTGGAAGCTTATGTGCCGGGCAGGGAGAAACTGGAAGAATTCAACAGCAACAAAAACATAAGCTTTAGCAGAACCTTCGACCTCAAAAACGGTGGTATGAAGGTAAGTTAGGAAGAAAATCACCGGATGAAAACAGCAAGCTTATGAACCGACAGCTATTTAAATTCAGAAACTACCGGGATAAATTCGTTAAGGTACTGGGAAGCTGGGAGACCTTTAAGTTCTATTGGCGAACCTATATCCTGAGTAAGGTCGATAATGTTGATCCGGATTACTACATAGTATCTTATCCCAAGTGTGGCCGTACCTGGCTGCGCATCATGCTGCAGAAATATGCCGAAATGACCGGGCATAAACCCCGGTTCTTCAACGACAGCGCCTTGGTGGAGATCGCCCCGGATAAGGTGATCAAGTTTGAGCATGATGTGGGCAACTGGGTGCCTGCACCGCCAAAGCTGGAGGATGTGGTTTTCGACCGGGAAAAATATAAAGGAAAAAAGGTGCTGTTCCTTATCCGCGATCCACGGGATGTGTTAGTCTCGAGCTGGTATCATTTGAAATACCGCGAAAACATCTATAACAAACCGCTCGATGATTTTATTTATGAAGATTTAACAGGCATTCAAAAAGTGATCAGGTTTTTTAATGTATTTTATGAAAACCGCAATGTTCCCGCCGATTTCAAGGTGATGAGCTACGAAAATTTTCACCGCAATACCGAGGAGCAATTGCAGGACATGCTGGATTTCTTTGATTTAAAGGTTGATGAAAAACTGGCCAAAGAAGCCATTGAAAAAAGCCGTTTTTCGAAGATGACCAAAATGGAAACTTCCGGATCGCTTAAGGAGCCCTGGATGAAACCGGGGGCCAAAAACCAGAAGAACTCCCAGAAGATCCGTAAGGGTAAAGTGGGTGGTTTTCGTGAAGAGCTCGATAAAAAGCACGTGGAATACCTGAACCAGCAGATCAAAGAAAATCTGCACCCCGATTTGATCCAGCTAATGAGTTATTCGGATTTTAGTCGTTAATGACCTATGAATAAAACGCGTAGTCGAAAAATGAAATGGTTTAAGCATATTGCTTTGTTTATTATCGGGGCTGCGCTGTTTATTGGCTTCATTTATTTCATTAATGAAGAGTCTATTCAAAAGCTCAGGGAAATCCAATGGAAACCATTTGCAGGAGCGTTTTTAGTAAGCATAGGCATCACGGGAACCATTGCCTATAGATGGGGCACCATTACCAATACCCTTGCCGGTGAAAGGCTGGCAACATGGAGGCAGTATTACCATTACTTTATTCAAAGCCGGGCATTGGGGTTTATCCTGCCCAAAGATTTCACCGATTTCGGGGTGCGTATCTACTGGCTCAAAAAGAGCCACAACAGCCGCTTGTCCGATGCCGGGGTTTCCGTGTTTATCGACCGGATGTATGACCTGCTGGCCATGTTAATTCTATTAGCCGGGGTAATCCCCTTTTGGCTGGGCGTTTTTCCGGAAACCGCTAGCTATTTTTTTCTCGCCGGTTTGGCCATTCTGTTTGGCGGTATTTTAGCCTATAAACCAAATTTCCTGTTTTACCTGATGCAGCAATTGCTCAATTTACTCATCAGGATTTTTTCGGTTTTGCCGTTTCTTAAAAAGCGCATACCCCAAGCCATTGATATCCCTGATTTTGAGCGAAAGATCGTATTGCGCATTTATGCCGCCAGCATGCTCAAGATGCTCTTTACCATGTTTCGCTTTGTGTTTTTTGCCTATGCGGTTAATGTGATCGTTGATCCGGGCATTATCATCCTCGGAACGCCGCTGGGGCAGCTGGGTTATTTATTTTCCTTCACACCCGGTGGTCTGGGCATATTTGAAGCTGGCTGGTTCGGTATCCTCAAACTGGCTAAAGTCTCCAGTCAGTTAGCCTTGCTTTTTGTAGTCGGCCAACGTATTTTAACGATGGTGATTATTGTGGTGCTGGCGTTGGTGAGCCAGGGAGTGCATATTATTAAGACTGGTAATAAGAGAGAATAATTGATTATATGCTCCTTATAAACAGATTGGAGTTGTCTGATATTTAATAATGATATAATTTTGAAAACTTGAAGATAATTTTAAAGACATAAAAATATGCAAACGAAAAAAATAAAGAATTTCAATAACTACCTTATCCTTTTTCTTTTTATTTTTTTAGGAGGATTAATTCTTTCCGGTGTAGCTTTTTATAATGGCTATCCAATGATAACACCTGATTCCAAAGAATATATATCAGGGGGGTTTACTAATGCTGTAAAATGGATGAAGAGACCAATAGAATATGGGTATTTTGTTTATGTCTTCAGTCTAGCTCAATCACTGTGGTATGTTGTAATTGCCCAGAGCACTATACTTTCATACTTGATATTCCGTCTTTTTAGGATGTTTCTTAAATCAAAAAATAATGCCTTATTTCTAGCTATTATCTTTTTTCTGGTGCTATACACAGGAGTTTCATGGTACGCTAGTCAGATTATGGCCGATATATTTACCAGCATAGCATTTCTTTCGGTATTAATATTATTATTCTACAAGACAAAAAATCATGTTGAATTAATCCTTTTATCTATCTTGCTTTTGTTTAGCATATTAACTCACAATTCCCATTATCCTTTATTCACTGTTTTACTTGTGCTTTCGGCTGTGTTCTTTTTTACGATTAAATGGTTCAGGAGGAGAGTTATTAAGAATCAGTTCATTATAGTTGCTGCCATAATTGTAGGGGCTTGGCTTATGGGACCGTTCATTAATTTTATAATATCCAAAAATTTTACTATGAACACGCATGGTCATGTTTTTATCTCTGGAAGGTTGCTAGAAAACGGAATCCTTGAACAAGTCCTTGAAGATGAGTGTAAAAAGCCGAACAATGACCTTTGCTTTTGTAAATACCAAGGTGAGTTTCCCTCATATCGTGGTAATTATATTTGGACTAAAAAAAGTCCTTTACGTAAATGTGGAGGATGGTATAAGATGGAAGAGGAATTAAATTATTTAATAAAACAATCGTTTACCAAACCACGATACATCGCTTGGCATATCAAGAGTGTTTTTACCAATACAATGCGGCAGTTAACCCAATTCAAAATCGGGTATTTATTAAATCAAAATAAGGAGGCAGAACCAAGACTCAAGGAATATTTTGAGCATGAGTTCAAAGAATACAAAGTTGCTAGACAAGGTTCTTTTAAATTGGACTGGGGGGCATCAAACAAACGGCAAGCAACAGTTATGATAATTACTGTTTTTGCACTTTTGTACCTATTCGCAAGAAATTTGGTAAAAAAAATGGACAAACGTGACCTGGCAGTACTTATTATGATTGCTACCTTCTTGATATTGGATGCCGGCCTTCCATCCTCACTTTCTGGTGTTTCGCAACGTTATTTTGGGAAGGTTATCTGGTTATTGCCATTTTATACAATTTTTATTGGCATAAAATACCGGGTCATGATATATAGTGATTTCAAGCAAATTTTTTCTAAAGGGAAGAATTCAGAATCAAGTAAAACGGACGGATAGATAACCTCTGATTCTGAAAAATAGGAATAACCGCAGGTGGATGTTGCGTATATCTTTGTGTGGCTGAAACCAAACACGGTGATTTATCTAAGCGAAATCAATAAGAATTACTCTATCCACATTTCGTATATCACTCCTTTTATATCATTTTTAGGATACGGAATATTGTTTTGATGGAATGGCGTAGTGGGCCACCAATCTCCATGATGAAATTCCTGGGAGACCATCATGACCATTTGGTTATTCGGGATCTTGGTAACCGTTTCATCCATGTAACAAATGGTTTTTAATTTATCTAATGAAGGCCCTATTTTCCAAACAATGCTATCGGGATACCACCCGATTTCATAGTAGTAATAATCCCGCTTAAACATTTCATCCTCAATCATGGGCTTTTTGGAAGTTAAGGCCCGGTAGGTATCATACCAGCGATGCAGGAAATATTTTTCACCTCCATATTCCATTTCCGGTTCTCCAAAATTGGGTGGGTCCTGGCATGCCAAATCCCAGTTTGTGCATGCCACAATAATATCATCAGCCTCTTCAGGCTCGTATCCTTTGTGATGTGGCTTCTTCTTTTTTGACCAATACTTTGAAGCCTTCACAATCTCAAAATCAATTTCCGAATACGTAGCGCGGTCCACATATTCAATATTCTTTTTATCGCCCCCTCCCTTGGCTACATAACCTTCTTCACAAATATCGCGTTTATTCCAGTTTTTCCTGCTGTGAGTAAAGAGCCAAAATGCATTTGTAACACCATTCCATACATTATACTTATTAATCAGCTCAGGAAACTTTATTTTACCCCTGAATTTTCCATAGGTCAACCCTATACGGGTTTCAATCGCTATTTGCTGTTTTGCAGGTTTTTCTTTATCCTTATTGCCTGGATTGATAAGGGTAATTGTGTTTTCATTAGGATCAGGAATAATGGTGCTACACGGAAACTCAGGATTCTCAGGAAAATCTTTAATGCGTTTATCATCATATTTCTTTTTATTCCGGTTGAAATCTTCACGCGAGTATTCATCTTCAAAAATGTCCCTTACCAGTGGTATGTTGTGAAACGGCCATTGTTTATTAATGTAATTAAAATGATGCTTGTAATGAGCATTACGGAAAAGATCAAGTCCTTGCCCACAAAGGCTGTCATAGCATTTAGGATCGGAGGTATTGGAGAAATCAACATAAACGCCCTTTTTAGGTTGCATGTGAGCTGATGCTTTCAGGTGCTTGTCTGCCTTGATAACCTGAACACCATTTAATTTGGCGCCATCACCGTGCATAAAATAGTAATACGGATTAACAAAAACATTATCCCCATTTCGTTTACTTATGTCCTTTATATATTCAGGTATTTCATTGATCGCTTTTTCTGAAGCTACTACCAGCATAAAACTATAAACCCCAACCCGTGGATTTCTTTTCCACCGATTATTATATTCTTTATCCCGATGCTTCAATACATATTTGGCATCCAGATAAAGCTGCTTTTCAAGTGTGTTGTTCTTCTCCTGGGCATCCTTTTCAACTTTGTTAAACCACTTATTATCGTTTTTAATGGATTCTATGATGTCGATTAATTCTTTTGAATATTGAGATTTTCCGTAATATTTCTTTTCATCCCTGGGGTTTCCAACAATACAAAATGAATCCGAAATTTCTATCTCATCGCCTTTTTTGAGTGAAGGTGCTTTTTTGAACTGAACATTTAAATCTTTCCAACTCCCATAGAAATTCTGGGCGGCTTCGGGGTTGTACTTTGTTCCTGAAAACATATTGGATGTTAAGGGGTGCTTGTAGGATTCATTTTGATAATAAAGCTTGTAATACAAAGAGGTATTCTTACCCGAATTATTTTTGACGGAAAAGCTAAAGTCAAATTTCCCTGATTGGGTTTGATTGGCTGTAGGAATGCGGATTCCACTTATAATCGCATCGTTCAAATCGACATTTACAGGCACGGTATCTTTCTCAATTTCACCCCAATTGAACGGTGTGAAGTTACTTACAGTATAACGCTCTTTTTCCTTTTCTGAAGAGCATGAATAGGTAAGCATTGCGATTAAACTGGTCAATAATACAACAAGAATTAAATTGATCTTTTTCATTTCTGATCCCTTTGAGTTATTATGCTAATTTACCGGCCAAAGATAGAATTTTTTGCTTTTTGTGAAGTTCTCGAATAATTTGAGCTGATATGCTTTTATATCGCTCTAATCCTTTCTTATATACTTAAGAAAAAAGGTGTGGTTTACCTGCTTCTTCAAAGCACTATCCACAGGCATTTGTTTTTCGGCAGCTTGTTGTTTTACCTTTTCATACCATTTTTTGTTATTCACAATTTGCTTGCGTATCCGTTCCTTGGCCGCTTTTTGAATGATGTTATAGGATTGTGGGTGCTGATCCTTATGGGTGACCACGTCTCTTAAAAATCCAATAAAGTTATCGCCATGATATACATCCAGGGCATAGATCTGTTTTTTCACATCTTCCGAATTCATGGCCAGGTTGAATAATTTCTGCTCACCGGGCGTCATGTTTTGGGTATGGTAGCTTTCAGTACGGTCGATGTTGCGTAAAGCGGCTTCGTAATCGGGTCTGTCGATCAATTCCCGGTAATTCTTCGGGTAATGCCACGAAAAGAAACACCTGAAATAAGCTTCGCGGGTCATGCCATCGTAGTGAATGATCCCTTTTTGATATTGCTTCGATTGCCATATGTTGAGCGCCACAAATAAGATAAGAACAAGCTGAGCCGAATAGTTGATCCACGTCTTTTGCTTAAACACGAATTTCAGGCAAACCGCCAAAGGGATGGCCATCAATCCATAAGAGTCGATCATGGGCCGCGAGCCGAAACTGCCACCGTACCACCACGTCCACCAGCTATAGATGATGTAAATATTGATGAGGAAAAATACAGGTATGGCCCATGTGTATTTTCTTGCATTCCTGTAAAGGCCAATCATCCCCACAATACCCAGGGCCATAACCGGCGTATAAATGAGCCAACCCTTACGAAAACTGAACAGTCCTTTAAAAATCTCCGGATCATAAAAGAAAAAGCTCTCATCGCCATAAGAATAATAAACCCATTCGCAGCTTATCCATTTCCAGTATAAAACTTGCGGGATCAGGACCAGAAAGGCTATGAGGAGAATGAAAATTAATTTGGTTGCGTTATTACGAAAAAGTTCTGCTTTCCACCGCAATGATCGTTTGTTATATATGCCATATAATATAAACACCAAAGCAATAATGGCATTGGTAGGCCGGATCAATACCATTAAGCCACCGGTCAGCCCGATGACCAGGCTGTTTTTCCAGGATGGTTTTTCATGCCATTGTTCGAAAAAATAGAGCGTCCCGGTAATTAAGGCAAAGTTGTATCCATGCGAAGTACCCGTTCGTATGGTGGAATAGAAAAGGAGGTTGGTGGCCAGCAATAGGAGCACTAAGGTCCATGATGTGACCTTTTCGGTAAAATGCCGTAAAAGGATCTTTCGCAAAAAATAAAATCCTGCAAGCACGTAAAAAACCGTACTGAAATGAATGGCTGCTTCATACACAGCGCTATAACCATTGGCAGCAAAAGGGGTAAGCAGGGCTATCAGGTGGGCAATAAGAAAAAAGGGTAAATACAAAATAGCCAGTCCCATCGTCATTTTCAGATACCTGAAATCCTTTTCCGGCGAAATTGAATAGGCCACTCTTTTTATAAATTCATCCGGCAGCTCATCCATGAATTCAAAGCTCAGGTCCTGGTATATCACTACAGCCGGGAGATAAGCATAATAAACCCTTACATCCTCACTGATGACTTGCTCGTTTGTCCATTTATTGGTATTATATCCGGCAATGAGGAGTACCGGGATCAGGATCAGAAATACGTAGTAGGAAATGGAGTTTTGCTTAATCTTCATGCTTAAAACGCTTTCTCGCAAATAAGTTATATCGCACAGTGCAGATCAATGCCCAGATTCCATCTTTCGCTTTGATCTTTTTCCCTTCATCATAGGTGCGGCCATAGTAGGAAATACCTACCTCGTAAACCCGGATGCCCGGGATGCGCGACATTTTAGCCGTCACTTCCGGCTCGAAACCAAAGCGCTTTTCCTGAAATTGGATCTTTTTAAGGATTTCTGCCTTAAAAAGCTTGTAACAGGTTTCCATATCCGTAAGGTTCAGGTTGGTGAACATATTGCTGATAAAGGTAAGAAAGCGGTTGCCAATGGTGTGCCAGAAAAACAAAATGCGGTGGGCATTGCCCCCCATAAACCGGGAGCCATATACCACATCAGCTACGCCGTCTTCCATGGGTTTCAGCAAAATATTGTATTCATTGGGGTGGTATTCCAGGTCGGCGTCCTGCACAACAATGTAGTTGCCTGTGGCAAGCTCTATGCCCTTATGAATAGCTGCTCCCTTACCACGGTTCTTTTCCTGGTTCTGGAGGCGGATGTTGAAACCGGGATGGGTTTGAATATAGTTTTCAACCACTTTTTTGGTATTATCCAGGGAGCCGTCATTAATAACAATAATTTCTTTTTGGATGTTATTGATCAAAGGTGCATCGATGATGCGGTCGAGGATTTGCTCAATCGTCGCCTCCTCGTTGTAGGCCGGAACCAGTATTGTTAATGTTTTAGTTTCCATATCAAGCTGTTAGAGCCATCTGTCCTATTAAACATCCTTCGGGATATGCACACCTTGAATGCTTTTACAAATCAGACAGGCTAAAATAATGCTTTTTGGAAAACCATGTTGTAGTTATTCCTGATAATACACGCGTTTAACCCTTCGTGAAATACCGGTTAAAATTTCGTAAGGAATGGTTTCAAGCTTACGGGCGACTTCCTTAATGGAAATCTCATTCCCGAAAATAATTACCTCGTCGCCTTCCTCCGCATCAATACCGGTAATATCGATCATGCACATGTCCATGCACACATCACCCACAATTTTGGCTCGCTTTCCGTGAACCATAATATCCCCAACGCCGTTGCTGAGCTTTCGGTTCAGGCCGTCGGCATAGCCAATGCCCACCACAGCGATCTTTATATCTTCTTCAGCTATCCAGTTACGCCCGTAGCTGATGCTCCCGCCTTTTTTCACTTTCCTGATTTGTGAAATGGTAGACCGTAAGGTACTTACATTTTGCAGCATCTTCTGCTGTTGACGGTCGGCCGCTACACCATACAGGCTGATCCCCAGCCTGACCATGTCAAATTGCGCATCGGGGTAACGTGTGATGCCGGCCGAGTTGAGGATGTGCCGCATAATGCTGTAATCAAATGCCTTCCTGATCTTATCCGATAGTTTTTTAAAAAGCTCTATCTGTCCGCGCGTAAACTCTTCTTCCTCCGGGTCTTCGCTGGCTGCCAGGTGAGAGAATACCGATTTTATATTGATTTGCGGATGGCCCTGAAGAAGCTCGATCAATGGGTCGATATCCTGTTCCTCAAATCCCAACCGGTGCATACCCGTGTCGAGCTTAAGATGGATGGCGACTTTTTCATCTTTTCCGAAAAGGTTCCGTTCGATAGCTTTTAGCAGGATGTTCAGGGTTCGAAAGCTATATATTTCGGGTTCCAGCTTATAGTTGATCATTCCGTCAAAGCTATCCACCTCGGGATTCATCACCATAATGGGCAAGGTAATGCCGGCTTTCCTAAGCTCGATCCCTTCATCGGCATAGGCCACGGCCAGGTAATCGGCGCGGTGGAATTGCAGGATGTTGGCTATTTCGAAGCTGCCACTGCCGTATGAAAAGGCCTTTACCATAGCCATGATCTTTGTTTCTCTTCCGATTTGTTGCCGATAGTAGTTTAAATTATGGATCAAGGCATTCAGGTTGATATTAAGCACCGTTTCATGCGCCTTTTGCTGAAGATGGTTGCTGATCTTCTCAAACTCAAACTTCCGCGCACCTTTTAAAAGGATGGTTTCATTGCTGAGCTTCGAAACCGGAAAATCCATGATAAAGGTGTCGGTATTGCTAAAAAAAGCTTTATCAAAATCGAATACATCCTGGTAAGCCCCAATGTGATCGCCTATCCCAATCAAGCGATTAATGTTATTTCGCTTAAGAAGCCTGGACACTTCCGAATACAATTGCCGGTCTTCTTTTCCGCTTTGTACGATATCGGACAATATAATGGTCTTCTTTGGATGTTGCTTTTGCTGATTGATGAAGTCCAGCGCTATTTTTAGTGAATCGAGGTCGGAGCTGTAGCTGTCGTTCACTAACGAACAGTTGTTGATCCCCTCTTTCATTTCGAGGCGCATGGCAATGGATGGCAGATGTTGCATTCTTTGTTGAATGACCTCCGCATTATATCTTGCGGTTATCATATAGGCCAAACAATGCAAAGCATTTTCAATGGAAGCATCATCGGTGTGATCAATGGTTACTTGTAGTCCATTTTCTGCAAAACCAGTATGTATAGTTGTTTTTCCGGCCTTTTTCTCCACCGATCGTATAATAAGGTCGTTATCCTCTTTTTCACCCCAGCGGAAAAGCTTGGTATCCGTTTTACCAAGGGATTCACGGATAATGTTATCGAGCTGTTTATGATCGGAGCGGTATATCAACAAGGAGGTGTTTTTAAAAAGTTTTAGTTTTTCCCTTATTTTCTGTTCCCGGTTTTGAAATCCTTCATCATGGGCCGAGCCGATGTTTGTGAAGATGCCGGCTGTAGGCTGAATAATGGATTGAAGCTTATCCATTTCACCGGTTTTGGAAATACCGGCTTCGAAGATTCCCAGAGCGTCCGCTTCGGCCATTTGCCAAATGGCCAGGGGTACCCCTATCTGCGAGTTGTAGCTTTTGGGGCTTCGGGTAATGGTAAAGTCCTTAAAAAGTAGATGATAGAGCCATTCCTTCACAATGGTTTTGCCGTTGCTCCCTGTTATTCCAACAACCGGTATGCTAAACCGGCTTCGGTGATGGGCACAAAGCTTTTGCAGCGCTTCAACGGCATTTTCAACAAAAATCAGGTTGGCTTCAGGTATTTGAGCTGTATCAACATCTTCGGTGATTATGAAGTTTCTAACGCCCTTTTCAAAAAGATCAGCAATAAACCTATGTCCGTTATTCCGTTCACTTTTAATGGCAAAAAACAGGCAGTGTTCGGCAATGTTGAGCAGGCGGCTGTCGATGAGCAAATGCCGTATGCCGGTTTCTTTGTATTCCTCCTGAAGGATTTTGCCTCCGGTAATACGGGCGAATTCTTGTATGCTATACCATGGTTGGGTCATATGCAATTTGATTCACAGTAAGAGAGCCGGTTACCCGTTTGTATTGTTTCCTGGTTTATGCTTTTGATAGTTGTTGCTGCTGTCCTGTTTATTATCGGCCTTACCGGCTTGCTCCTCTTCAGCTTCATGGTTATTTTGGTTATTCTGTAGCTCTTCCAGTGAAACATTCAGGGGTTTCCGGTTGATTTCATCGTGAAGTTCCCGATTGCTGTAGATATCCACGGCCAGGTATACGGCTTCGCGCATGGAGCTTTCGGAAGCCTGATTTTTGCCGGCAATGGAATAGGCTGTGCCATGGGCAGGGGAGGTTCTTACAATCGGCAGGCCTGCGGTAAAGTTCACACCGCTGTCGAACGACATGGTTTTAAACGGGATCAACCCCTGATCGTGATACATGGCCAGAATGCCGTCGAATTGCCCAAAGGTATCGGAGCCGAAGAAACCATCGGCAGGATAAGGGCCAAAAGCCAACATGTTTTCTTCATTTGCCTGATCAATAGCCGGCTTGATGATCTCCTGCTCTTCCTTCCCCAGCAAACCTTCATCACCGGCATGAGGATTAAGCCCCAATATAGCTATCCGGGGCTTACGGATATTAAAATCCCTGATAAGGGAATGGTTCATGATTTTAATTTTCTGAAGGATCAAATCCTTATTGATTGCTTCCGGAACCTGGTTAATGGGAATATGCCCGGTAACCACACCAATGCGTAATTGCTTGCTCACCATTAGCATTAAGTAATCTTCGGTTTCAAACCGGCGGGCTAAATATTCGGTATGTCCCGGAAAATCAAAGCCCGAGGTTTGAATATTCTTCTTGTTTATGGGAGCCGTAACCAAAACATCGATTTTATTTTTCTTCAGGTCATTAACAGCCTGCTCGAGGGCCAACAATGACAATTCCCCGGCAATGGCGGTTGATTTTCCAAGCTCTATCTTTACTTCTGTATTCACACAATTGATGATATTGGGCTTACGGGGATGGGCCTGTTCAGGACTCTTGATCAAGTTAAACGTAAAATCTCCCACACTCAATGTTTTACGATGATAGGAAGCCACCTTGGAAGCTCCATATACAATGGGAGTATACATTTGAATGATCCGGGGGTCTTGAAAGGCCTTAATGATCACTTCGTAGCCGATCCCATTTACATCACCATGCGTTATTCCTACCTTGATCAGTTTTTCGGTATTGTGTTCATCATTGTTATTTCTGGGCATATATAGTTGTTTTTTATTCGTTGTTAAAGCTGCTTTTTTCTCTGGTGTCCGGAGAAATTGCATCTAACATGGAGATTTCTTCCAGACACCAGTGAACTCCTTATCAATTTACAAATATAACGGATTAAGGTTTCATAATGAGTTATATCCTGTATTATTCAACTAAATCCTTAACTTTGTTAGTTAAAACAGTGATTATGGATATTGTACTTACCAGGCTTAAAGAACGGGAAAAAGAGCTAAGCTGTTTGTATAGTATAGAAGAGCTTTTGCATAAGCGCAGCCTGACGCTCGATGAGTTTTTTAATAAACTGAAAACTTTGATCCCACCGGGATGGCAACATCCTACCGTGTGTGAAGTAAGGATCTTCTATGAAGATAAAACTTACACCACCGAAGATTTCCAGGAGTCGCCCTGGTATCAATCGGCCGATATTATTGTGGATAATAAGATCGTTGGCCATATTCAGGTATATTATACACAATTTATACGGCTGCATCGCGATAGCCAATTTTTGCCCGAGGAACAAAAGCTGCTGAACACCATCGCCAGCCTGGTGAGTAATTACCTGTTCCATAAACGCTTGAAAAAAACCCTGGCCTATCTTGAGCAACCCGATGATGAGTTCAAGAATAAAGAGGACCTGAAAAATATTTTACCCGGCGATTCGGATGAGCACTGGAAATGGCGGTATCACATGGTTAAACGCCTTTCAGAGAAAATGGATTTCGATTATTTCGGGGTGGAGGGTATTTACCTGATCGGTTCCACCAAAAATGCCAATGCCGGTCCCGGTAGTGACATTGATCTGCTGATCCACTTCAATGGGGATGAAAAACAGCACTGCCAGCTTCAATCATGGATCAACGGCTGGAGTTACGGCCTGGACGAGATCAACTACATGAAAACCGGGTATTATACCGATGGCCTCATCGATCTTCATATCGTAACCGATGAAGATATCAAGAATAAAACCAGCTATGCCGTCATGATTGAATCCAAAGACAATGGCGCCCATCCCATCAAAGTGAGATCCCACCCAAACCGAAAGTAGTGCAATGACGAATTGTTTTTTTGTCTCCGACCTTCACGGAAAATTCTCGCGCTATAAGGCCTTGTTCAAGGCTATTAAGCATGAGAAACCCGATATTGTATTTTTTGGAGGCGATTTGTTGCCCGGCGGTTCCTTTGCCGACGCAGCAAAAGGCGAAGATTTCTTTGATGATTTTTTCGCACATAACCTGGAAAAACTCAAAAAACAACTTGGTGATCAATATCCGGAGATATATCTGATTTTGGGTAATGATGATGCAAGGGTTTATGAATCACAATTTTCGGGCATTAAAAACGGACAACTTTGGCATTATGCCCATAATACGGTTTTTAATATTGAAGATTTTTCGATTTTTGGTTACGCTCACGTTCCACCCACCCCATTCCGGTTAAAAGACTGGGAACGTTATGATGTTTCGCGGTATGTTGATCCCGGCTGTATCCATCCCACCGAAGGTATTAGAACGGTGGAGGTGAACGAAGATATTGAATATGCGACCATTGTAAAAGATCTGAACAAGCTTGCCGGGGAGGATGATTTAAGCCGCTCAATCTTTTTGTTTCATTCTCCGCCTTATAACACCTACCTCGACCGGGCCGCCCTCGACGGGCAAATGATCGATCATGTGCCGCTTGATGTACATGTTGGAAGCATTGCCATTGAGCGTTTCATAAAAGAACGGCAGCCACTGCTTACCCTGCACGGACACATTCACGAATCGGCAAGGCTAACCGGTCATTGGAAGCAACAAATCGGTAACACCTGGGCGTTCACCGCGGCCCACGACGGCCCTGAATTGGCACTCATACGATTCACTCTTGAAGCGCCGGGGGATGCCGAGCGGGAGTTGATAAGGTAATCGTTGCCAGGCGCTGGAACATGACGGGGAAACCTCAGGCGAGGCAGGAAATCTCCATCCGTCGGCAACGAAAAGTTGATCGTTTAATATATCCTCTAAGCCACCGTTTTTCAAGAAGTTAACGCGTACCAAATACATCCCCTCGTTTTGAACGGGATAGAAAAATTATTTACAAACAGCAAGATTGGTTTTTTATCAATGGGCAGTATGTTATCTCGCTACAAGCGAGGGAAACCATTCGGCACGCGTTGCAAACGCGCGCCAGCCGGCTTCCTGCAAAAAGCACGCCAGTCAGCTGTTTAGAAGGCATGAGTTACAAACGCGCGCCAGCGGGCTTCCTGCGTTTTTCGCTCTCCGCTCTTCGCTCTGCGCTTAGCGCTCTGCTCCCAGCGTTCACACCAGCTTAAAATCCATCTGCTTTTTTTGCAAATCCACATTTTTAACCAATATGCGTACCCGGTCGCCCAATTGGTATTTGGAACCATGCCGGCTGCCTACCACCCGGTAGTTATCTTCGTCGAGGTAATAAAAGTCATCATCCATATCATGGAGGCGAACTAACCCCTCTGCTTTGGATTCATCGATTTCAACAAAAATACCCCATTTGCTTACCCCGGATATCAGGCCATCGAATTCCTGTCCCACGCTTTCGAGCATGTATTCGGCCTGTTTGTATTTAACCGATTCGCGCTCAGCTTCCACAGCCTTGCGCTCCATTTCGGAAGCGTGCTGGCATTTGTCCTCGTAGCTAGCCGGCGAGGGATTGTCCTTGCCATCCAAATAATCGGCCAGCAGGCGGTGGGCCATCAGGTCGGGGTAGCGGCGAATGGGGGAGGTGAAATGAGTGTAATACTTAAAGCCCAGACCATAATGCCCGATATTTTGGGTGGAATACTCGGCCTTGGCCATGGTGCGCACGGCAATGCTTTCTATCATGTTTTCCTCGGCCTTGCCCTTTATTTGCTGGAATAATTTATTCAGCGATTTAGCCAGGGTGCGCATGGAAGTTAACTTAATGTGATAACCCAGTTTACTGATAAACTCAGCAAAGGTTTCCAACTTTTCGGGGTTGGGCTGATCGTGAACACGATAAACAAACGTACGTGGTTTGGACTTTCCCCGGCGCCGGCCCATTTTCTCGGCTACCTTGCGGTTGGCCAGCAACATAAAGTCCTCCACCAGTTGGTTCGATTCCTTCTGCTCTTTGATATAAGCCTTAAGGGGCTTGCCTTCATCATCCAGTTCAAATTTTACTTCCTGTGAACTGAATGCGATCGATCCTTTTTGAAAACGCTCGGCCCGCATCTTTTGAGCTAATTTGTTGAGGGTGAGCAATTCTTCCTTAAAATCCCCCTCACCGCCTTCGATCATGGCCTGCACCTCCTCATAATTAAAACGGCGGTCGGAATTGATAATGGTGCGTCCAAACCACTCGTTATGGACATTGGCCTCGTCATCCAACTCAAACACTGCCGAAAAGCACAGCTTGTCCTCATTAGGCCTGAGGGAACAAACCAAATTGGAAAGTTTCTCGGGCAACATGGGATTCACCCGGTCCACCAGGTAAACGGAAGTGGCACGCTTTAAGCCTTCCTGATCAATAGCGGATTCGGGCCGCACATAATAGCTTACATCGGCAATATGAATGCCCACCTCCCAATTGCCGTTTTCCAGTTTCCGAAGCGACAAAGCATCATCAAAATCCTTGGCGTCCGGTGGATCTATGGTGCAGGTTATCACATCGCGAAAATCGCGGCGTATTTTATATTCCTTTTTAGGAATATGCGGATCGATCTTTTCAGCTTCGGAAGTTACCGGTTTGGGAAAAGTTACCGGAAAATTGTAATTTACCAGGATGGATTTCATCTCCACGTTATTCTCACCCGGCTCACCCAAAATGTCGATCACTTCACCGAACGGGTTTTTGGCGTGTTTGGGCCAGTTGGTAAGTTGAACCGTAACTTTATCACCATCACGGGCTCCGCCCAGCTTATCATCGGGGATCAAAATATCAATGGGAATGGTGGAAAGATCGGGAATGAGGAAGGATATCTTGGGAGAAACAATGATGGTTCCCACCAGTTTTTCATGGCCGCGCTTAAGCACTTCAATGATCTGACCTTCGGTTTTCCGGCCGCTTCTCTTCGGAAAGAGATGAACCTTAACGGTATCGCCATCCATAGCCTGACCGGTGTTGTTGGCAGCAATAAACACATCCTCACCCAATTCATCGGTAATGATATAGGCCTTGCCGGTTTGCTTCATATCAACCCGGCCGGTAATGATGGAGCTGGAAATTTTTTCACTGATGTAAGTTGGATTGAGTTGATATTTTCCACGTTCCTTTTTAACAATAGCCTCCTCATCGGCAAGCTGATGCACCATTTCACTGACTATTTTACGGCTGCTCCTGTCCTTTACCCCAAGTTGTTTATAAACTTGCGACAGGTTAAATGATTTAAACGGATGATCGGAAAAAACCTTTAAAACGGTTTCGGCCAGTTGATTATGTTGCATCTTTTTTGCCTTGCGCTTTTTCCTTCCTGATCGTTTACTTCCCATAATTTCAAGATTTTGCTACCTCAAAGGTCAACGAATTTTTTCAGGATAACAAACCGAAAAAATCATGCAAAAGTACCTTCATATAAAAATTACCCTTATGTCTGATAAAAAAAACTTAACTTTGAATGATCTAAAGAAACAAATCAACTTAATGCTAACCGTATAAATCAATTAACTTATGAAACGGATTTTAACACTTTTGCTTGTGCTGGCTTTTGTTGCCACGGCATGGGCCGATGGCTGGCGCAAGGGTGAAATGGAAGTCAAAATTGAGCTTACTGAAAAAAGTCAATTTGAGCTGCTCCATAAATTACAGGTCAATGGCGATTTTTATAAAGACCATGCAGTTGTATATGTTGTTCCGGAAGAGCTGCAACAACTTGAGGCTGCCGGGATCGATTATGAGATACTTAAAGCCGATTTGAATCAGTATTATCAAGGCTTTTGGGACAGTGAAGAAGAATATTACTCTTATGCCGATATAATCTACGTGGCTGATAGTCTGGCCGAAAATTTCCCAAACATCTGCAAAAAGTACACTTTCGGAACGTCTATGGGAGGCCGGCAATTAGTGGCTTTAAAGATTAGTGATAATGTTGAGGAAGACGAGGCTGAGCCGGAAGTCATGTTTGATGGAGGAATTCATGGCGATGAGTTAATGGGACCCGAGTTGTGTATCCGTTTCTCCCGGGATATTATTCTTGATTATGGCACAGATGAAAATATAACGGAGTTGATCAACAACCGCGAAATATGGATGTATCTCATGGTTAACCCCGATGGCCGTGTCAACATGAGCCGTTATAACAACAACGGGGTTGATCTGAACCGCGACTGGGGCTACATGTGGGATGCCTGGGGAGGTTCTTCAGGAGCTTATTCGCAGGTGGAATCCAAAGCTTTGCGTGAATGCATGTACAACAATCAATTTGTGGTGCACACTACTTTCCATGGAGGAACCGAGTATATTTCCTATCCGTGGAGCTATCGTAGCGATATTTGTCCCGATAAAGATCATATAGACCATTTGGCATGGGTTTATTCGGACGTGTCTTTGTATCCCAACCTGGAATACGGGCAAGGTAATACGGGCATGTATGCCATTAATGGCAGCACCAAGGATTCCAATTACGGGATTATGGGCTCGGTAAGCTGGTCGATGGAGATTTCCTATGACAAGCAACCCCCACCCTCACAAATTATGATGTATTACAACCGGAATTATCCCTCCATGCTGGCCATGGTGGAATATGCCGGTTATGGCCTCGAAGGAACCGTTACCGATGCCAACACCGGGGATCCCATTCAGGCAGCGATTTTTATAAATGATTTCATACCCACCTATTCCGATTCGGATGCTGGCGATTATCATAAATATGTATTGCCGGGAACCTATGACATAACGGTTAAAGCCAATGGTTATCAAACCATGACCATTAGCGATGTTACCGTTACAGAATTCTCCTCAACGATTACCGATTTTGAACTGGAGCCCAATGACGGGGATTATGTGCTGAAGTTCTCTTCTTCACAAATTCCGGACAACAATCCCGCTGACGAGGGCAATACCCCTGCCGTTATCGGCACCCCCGATGATATTAACTACAGCATTGGCAAAAATGGCTGGTGTGTGCTCGATATGGGTCAGATTCTTATTGATGGCCCCGGAAATGATATTAAGGTGCATGAAGGTGATGGAAGCCCCGAGGGTTATACTTGCTATGCGTCTATGAGCATGGACGGCCCTTGGGCCATGCTGGGTGCAGGAGAAGGAACCATGGAATTTGATTTTGTGAGTGGCGATGTGTTCGAAGCACAATTCATAAAGATCATGGATGATGGTGATGGTCCGGCCAATACCAACAATGCCGGTTTCGACCTGGATGCTATCGAGTCACTGGAGCATGAATCGGGCGTTTACCTTTCACTGGTCGGTTATTCGGTTGATGATGCCTCGGGTAATAACAATGGTCAGATCGATCCCGGTGAAACGGTTGATATTGCAGTTACCATCCGAAATAATGGCGATATCCTGTCGGAAAACACATCCGGAGAATTTACGGTGGATAATCAATACATAACCGTTGAAGACGGAACAGACGATTTTGGTACACTGGGGCAATACGAAGAAGGCGAGGCCATTTTTACCCTCACTGCCGATGAAAGCACCCCCGTAGGTGAAAGCTTTGTTGCCGACCTCGATGTGGAAGCCAATGGCGGTACTTATACCGAAGCCTTCGAGTTGGGCTTTACCGTGGGCCTGGTGGTGGAAGACTGGGAAACCGGCACCTTTAACAATCTTCCCTGGACCATGGATGGCAATGCCGATTGGACCATTACAAGCGGTAATCCCTATGAAGGGAATTATTGTGCCAAATCGGGCAGCATCGGTGACCAGCAAACCACTTCCGTAAATATTAACCTGGATGTAACGGCTAATGGGGAAATTACCTTTTACCGCAAGGTCTCATCGGAATCCGGTTATGATTACCTGCGTTTTTATATTGACGGAAACATGGAAGACCAGTGGTCGGGTGAAGTTTCATGGGGTGAGGTGAGCTATGCTGTGACCACCGGAAACCACACCTTTACCTGGGAATATTACAAGGATTATTCGGTTTCAAACGGTAGCGATTGCGGTTGGATCGATTTAATACAGTTCCCCCCGGTTTCATTGCCGGTACCGCCTGAGGCTGATTTCGAGGCCAATAACACATTTATTTTCGAAGGGCAGAGCGTACAGTTTACCGATATCTCAAGCGGTAATCCCACCAGCTGGGAATGGACCTTTGAGGGAGGAACCCCATCAAC
>JAIPAP010000049.1 GCA_021740045.1 Bacteroidales bacterium | reverse complement strand
TCACATACTTTTAATTACATCCATCAGCAAGTTTGTAACATGGGCTACATTTTCCTTAAAAACTTTCAGCACTTCCTCCCATGAAACCGGTTCTTCATCGGTTTTCCAGGCATCATAATCGGTGCTCAGGGCAACCGATGCATAGGGAATTCCTATCTCATTGGCCAGGATCACCTCGGGGGCTATGCTCATATTGATCACATCGGCGCCCCACTGGCGAAACATTCTCGATTCGGCCCGGGTTGAAAAGCGGGGTCCTTCTATGGTGATAACCGTCCCTTTTGGATGATAGGACAGGTTAAGCTTTTGGGCCGATTTTTCGATATAATCCCTCAATTCTGCTGAAAAAGGTTCACCCATGCTGACATGCTGGAGCTTTCCTTCCTCAAAATTTTCGAAGAAACTTATTTTACGATGACGGGTAAAGTCGATAAACTGATCCAGGATCACCATGTCGCCCCTGCCAATTTCGTCCCGGAGACTACCACATGCTGTTGATGTGATAATATGAGTACAGCCGTATTTTTGCAGCGCTGCGATATTAGCCCTGTTATTGATCTGGCTGGGGGGTATGCTGTGATCTTTTCCATGACGCGAGAGAATGGCTACCTCTTTCCCTTCTATAGTTCCTGTGATCAATGGCGAACTAGGTTCACCAAATGAGGTTTGTATGAATACTTCCCGTGAGTGTTCAAAAATATTGAGCTTTTCCAGTCCCGAGCCACCAATGATCCCGATGGTTGGCTTTGCCGTTTTTGAATTGTCGTTTACTGCCGTCATAATAATTTAAGTTTTTTTGATGCGTTATAGCCGCAATAATCCGCAAGCATTTAATTATTGTGGTGCATTATTGATTTCGTCTAAATTGCGAATTTAAGAATATTTAGAAACCTAATGGCCTTATTAGCGGTTATTATACCTTGTATACCTGATCTAAATTAGATCGGATTGACGATCATTCAGCGGAATGATTTAATTTTGTACAGTGTAACATATATAAATAATTGTATGGAAACTAAGTATGTTGGTGAACATTTGCTACCCGGACAAATCGGGCACTTTTTAGTGCTGCTGGCTTTTTTTACAGCTCTTTTTTCAGCAGTCTATTATTTTATTTCATTAAAATATGACCCTGAACGGGCCAAAAAATTACAAAAAATAGCCCGCATAACCTATATTGTGCATTTTGTGGCGATAATAGGGATGGCGGTGACCTTATTGTATTTATTGCTGAACCATTATTTCGAATATAATTATGTTTGGCGGTACTCTTCAACGCGCCTTTCGACCAGTTACCTGGTTTCAACACTATGGGCCGGTCAGGAAGGTAGCTTTATTCTTTGGGCCTTTTGGCAGGGATTGATAGGAATTGGACTGATCGCCTGGGTAAGGAAATGGGAGAGCGGAGCCGCAGGTATTGTCGCTTTATCGCAGGCCATCTTATTATCGCTTTTGATAGGTATCGAATTGGGCGCTATCAAGATAGGCAGTAGTCCCTTTGCCTTACTGCGTGAGGTGATGCAGGATAAGTCGGGATTTTTCCAAAACCCGAATTATGTTAGCCGGATTATGGATGGTAATGGACTGAACCCCTTGCTGGAAAACCCCTGGATGGTATCGCATCCGCCGGTGCTCTTTCTGGGGTATGCCTCGGTAATTGCCCCTTTTGCTATTGCAATGGCATCGCTGTTTAAGAAGGATTATCATGGATGGATCAAATCTGCCTTACCCTGGATGTTGTTTTCATTAATCGCTTTGGGCTCGGGTATCCTTTTGGGTGGTCGTTGGGCTTATGAATCGCTTACCTTTGGCGGTTTCTGGGCCTGGGACCCCGTTGAAAATGCGTCCTTGGTTCCGTGGCTGGGATCGATTACTGCACTCCACTTTATGATCATTGCTAACAAAAAAAAGCATGCCTTCCTGGGAACTTATGCCTTTACGGCATTGGCCTATCTGTTTGTGCTTTATGCCAGTTTTCTCACCCGGAGTGGGATCCTGGGTGAAACCTCGGTGCATTCATTCGGAAATGACGGAAAAACCATTCATTTATTGATCTATATATTGGTTTTTCTGGGAATATCGCTGTATTTCATCCTGAAAAACCGCAAACAATTCCCGAAAAAATCCAACGATGATATGCGTTCACGGGAGTTTTGGATCATGGTGGGCGCTGTTATATTATTCCTTTCGGCTTTCCAGATTACCATAACAACCTCCATACCGGTTATTAATGCTATTTTCGGCACCGACCTCGCCCCTCCGGTTGACCCGGTGGCTTATTATAATAACTGGCAATTACCCTATGCTTTGCTGGTGATGCTAATGATCCCGGTTGGACAATATTTTGCCTATGGACGCAATTCGGTGAAAAAGTTTTGGAGAAGAGTGATCTTTTCAGTGGTTGTAGCGGCTGCTTTTACCGTTATCATCGCATGGACAGCCCCTGTTGTTGAAATAACCCGCATTGCCTTCCTGTTTGCCATATTGTTGACTGCTGTAGCTTCACTCGATTATATTTTCAGGTATGTGAAGAAGGTTGAAAAGGCCGGTGGTTTTATTACCCACGTGGGCTTTGCTATATTCTTGCTAGGAGTGTTAATTACCTTTAGCAATTCCAAAGTGGTTTCGCATAACACCTCTTCCATGGATTTGGGCGACCCTAAGTCGAATCGTGAAAACCTCCTGCTCATGCGCGACAGCATACTTCCCATGGATGAATATCATTTAAAATATTCGAATCGTGAAGATCAGGGCGTTATATCCAAATATACCATTGAATTTTATAAGGATAAAGAAAAGGTAGATAAGCGCGAGCCTGTCTTTAGACTGAACCCTACCATTAACCGGAATGAACAAATGGGTTATGTGTATAACCCGGATACTGAACATTCCCTTTGGCGCGATGTGTATGCCTTTATCACCTATGCTCCCGAGAAAACCCAGGGGCCTGATAATTCAAAATACACACTGATCAAGAAAAGTGAATTATCGGAAAGTGACACCCTCTCTTTTCCCGGTAATTTTGTGATCCTTGATGAATTAACGGTAGACTCGGAAGGAAAAGGATTAAAAGACGTGACCATAACGGCCACGGTAGAATGGGTCACTATGGCGAAGCGTTATGAACGGCGTTTGCATTACCGTGTAAAAGGCGATAAAGCTTCCCGTAAAAATGCTTCAATACAGGAATTGGGTGTAATGATGCGATTCGAAGGTGTGGCAGATACTCCCAAAACCATTGAGCTTGGCATATATGAAGAAAAGCAGGATTACATCGTGATCAAGTCTATGATCTTCCCCTATATTAATGTGATGTGGGCCGGATTTGTGATTATGATGTCCGGTTTATCGATTGCCATGATCAGGAGGATTAAGTGGTGAGGCAATTGTTGGAGAGTTGGCAATAATTGTCTATTAAAAAATTAAAGGGTGGCTGAAGTGTTGGTTAACAGCGCTATGCCACCCTTTATTTTTTATAAACCTTATGCCTTTATGCTAAACGCAATCAAGGCGTTTATTACGCAGGAAGCTAAGGCATCAGCATCAATCCATCACAATAAAAGCAGCCGGCTCAATGATCTGGAAAGTGAACGACTCGGTAAAATAAAGTTCCACTTCCTTATTATTATGCGATTCATAACCTATGGAGTAATCCTGTCCGAGAACCAGCCTGAAGTCGCCACCACGTTTCGATACCAGGTAGCTTTCATTGATGTTCGGGCTCATAATAATATTTCCCTCCAACAGGGCTTCCAAATGCTTTTTAAGAGGATAGCCGTGAACTATGCCGGAAAGTTGTTGCCATTTTTCCGTATTGACCACCAGGGAATAGGGCCCTTCAACCGAAGATTTCCTGAGCATAGAGATGCCTTCCGATACTACCTTTAGAATTTCCTCGGGATTTTCGGGGTACTTCAAATGGGGGTGATCGCTGGAGGCTTTAAGGCCTTTTATGTTTGCTGACTTCAAGCCATAGTAGATCGCCTCTTCTTCAAATGCAATAATCTTTCTGGCGGCTTCGTCCAGGTTGTCGAGGTTAGGATCGACGGCGCCGCGGGCGATATTATCGAGTTCCCAGATGTTGAGTTTGAAGGGGACCCTGGTTTCAACCAATGGTAGTACATCGTGTATGCCAAAATGCACACCGCTGCCTTGCTTGCCGGGGACATTCAAACGGCCGGTAGGCAAAGCTGCATAATCCCATCCTTTGGGATCTTCAACATCAATAAATTTCCGTCCGGTTAAGTCACATTCCAGTATTTGCCGTGCCTCTTCATTAATTTCATCCCATGCCTGGCTTGAAATGGGGGCTAATGATCTTCTTAAAATATCCATGTATGTTTCCTCCTTTTATTTGTTAATTTTTCCGATACCCAAATCCGGTTTTTCAGAGCTGCTTTCTTCTACATGGGCAGTAATGTTGCCTTCTGTAAAGAGAAATTCACGTAGCATGGCATCCCATCCGGGCATGTTGCGCCTTAACCATTCCAAGGCCATGCAGGCGTGCTCGATCTCTTCATCACGGTTATGGGCCATAATACTTTTTAAGCTTTCATCTTTGGTAAGGTCCACGCGCTGATGGTACCAGTCAACAGCCTCGATCTCTTCCATTAAGCTATGCAATGCCCTGGTAAAGTTCCGGGTTTCTTCGCTCAGTTCCTGAGGGGGTTCGTGATAATCAGTCATTTGCTATCATTTTTGTGGGTTAAACATATAGATTAATTGCATCTAAAGTAGTGCATTTTTCGTTAAAAATCCATGCCATTGGCTTTTTCGAAAGCTATACATCCATAGCGTGCAATCTATCAGCTTATTACCTTTTAGGCTGTTTTCAGGGGCAGGCTTAGAAGTGTGATTTAGATGTAGAAAAATATACACACTGGAATTGGGCGTAAACAAAATTGTAAATTAGTGCCTTGAACTTGTGGTGGTAAAAACAATAAGGATGATTGAAAAAATAGTTATGATAGGCTCGGGAAATGTAGCAACCCATATGGCCCTGGCACTTTACAAGGCCGGTTTGAATATCACGGCTGTATTCAGCCGGAATATCAGTAATGCTGAATATCTGGCTAGCAAGGTGGAAGCTAAAGCAACAGATCGTTTAAAGGATATTCCAAACGATGCCGACCTCTACCTGGTATCCGTTAAAGACAGTGCTGTTGCGGCAGTAGCCAAAAACCTGGAATTGAACGAAAATATTGTTGCTCATACAGCGGGAGCCATTTCACAGGATGTATTAAAGCCTGCTTCCAAAAACTATGGCGTATTTTATCCCCTGCAAACCTTTTCGAAAAACAAGGAGTTGAATTTTAATGAAATACCCCTTTGTATCGAAGCTGCCAACAGGCAAACGGAAGACCATTTGATGGACCTGGCAAAAAAGATCTCAGGCAGGGTATACAGCATCAATGAGGAACAAAGGCAGATTCTCCATGTGGCAGCCGTCTTTGTAAGCAATTTTACCAATTATATGTTCCACCTGGCCGAGGATATTACCTCCCACCATAAGATCGATCCGGAAATCCTGCGGCCATTGATAAGGGAAACCGTTCACAAGCTGCAGCATATGTCGGCTTACCATGCTCAAACCGGACCGGCGGCACGGGGGGATGAAAATACCATGAATAAGCACCTGGAATTGCTCAGGCAGTTCCCCGAGTTAAAGGAGGTTTATAAAATGATGTCAGAAGCGATCATGAAAAGGCATTGATTTAGGAAGTACGGGGAATGGTATATCTCTACGTTACTTGATGAGTCAGCGGAGAATGCTAATGATCAAGCAATATTCACCTCTTTGTATAAAAGTTTCATTATTAGGAAACAAGAAGTCTCATCAACGTATTTTCCATTTCACAAGAATTCCCTATATTTACCCGTTGGAAAAAGGATTTTATGTATAAGCGTTTTTTAATCATATTATTAGGGGTAAGTTTAATTCTTCAAGTACAGGGGCAAATAAAGACTTCCGGCCTTCCATACATCAGGAATTATACAAAATCGGAATACAGTGCCGGTACCCAGCAGTGGGATATTTTGCAGGATTCACGGGGTATCATGTATTTTGCCAATAACGACGGTATTTTGGAATTCGATGGTGAAAACTGGCGCCTCTACCCGGTTTCCAATAATTCAATAGTAAGGAGCCTTGCGATATCGGAGTCGGGGAGGATTTTTGCCGGAGCTTTCAATGAGTTCGGATATCTTAGGCCTGTTGCCGGCGGCGACATACAGTATGTTTCACTGATTGATAAAGTGCCCGAAAATGAACAGGATTTCGGTGAAATTTGGCAGATTCACGTCACATCGCAAGGCATCTTTTTTCAATCGTTTTCTCATATCTTTTTATTCAGTGGTGGTAAAATCAAAACCCTGGCCTCCCATCGCGATTTCCTGCATTCCTACGTGATCGACGATCGTTTTTTTATCCTCGACCGGCAGAAAGGGCTCATGGAATTGCGTGGAAGCAAATTATACAAGGTAGATGATGGCGAGCGCTTCAACGACGAACGCGAGATATGGTGTATGCTTCCTTTTGTCGACGACCAAATACTTATCGGTACCCAGCAGGACGGGCTTTTCATTTATGATGGATATTCCATTAAACCGTTCAATGCTCCTATTAATAACGCACTTTCCAACAAGCAAATATTTTCAGCAACCCGCATTAGTGATGAGTTCTATGCTTTTGGGACAATTCAGGATGGCTTATATATTATGAACCGGGAAGGTAAAATGGTTCAGCACATCAATAAGGATAAGGGTTTGCAAAACAATACCATTTTGAGTATTTATAAAGACAGGCGGGGACAGCTCTGGCTGGGACTTGATAACGGGATCGATTACGTGCGGATAAATTCCCCTTTTTCCTATCTGAATGAAGGCTTTGGTATTGAGGGTACCGGATATGCTTCGGCCTTATTTAATGATAAATTATACCTGGGAACCAACCAAGGTGTGTTTTATAAGAAATGGCATCCTGAAGGGCACACAAGAGGGAAACCATTTCAATTATTACAAGAATCGAAGGGGCAGGTATGGAAGCTGAAAGTATTTGATGATCAATTGATCCTGGGACATAACAAGGGGACCTTTCTTGTTGAAAAGAACAACAACACAAGATTGATTGATGATCGGCTGGGAGGATGGGAGTATGTTCAGTTAAAAGATCATCCTGATAAGTTATTATCCGGAAATTATACCGGGCTATCCATTTTTAATAAAAACCGCTATGGTAAATGGACCTTTGCTAATCGCATAAAGGGCCTGGAGGAATCGTGCCGTATCATCGAACAGGATTCCATTGGAAATATTTGGATAAGCCATGGCTATAAAGGAATTTATCGCTTAAGACTAAACAATGCCCTGGATAGTATTACAGAACTGGAGTTTTTCAATGCCGATGATCACCTGCCGTCAAACATCGACAATTATGTGTATAAATTAAATGATGAAGTGCTATTCGGTACATCAGAGGGAATATATCAGTACAGCAATGAAACATTTAAACCTCATGCAACATGGAATGCAATTTTCGGAGAAGGAAAAAATGTTCGTTTTCCTGTGGTTGATGCACAAGGTAATATCTGGTATTCGGTAAACGAAAAGCCACTTTTATTAAAGAAAAAGGGAACCGGTTATAAACTTTGCGATTCTATCTTTAATCGCATAGGAGATGCCCTTGTTGGTGGCTTCGAGCACATTCGCCCCATCGATCCTAAAAATGTTATCCTGGGTACGGAAGATGGTTTTATCCATTATGATCCGACTTATGAAGATACCCGCACTCATAAATTCCATACTTTGATCAGGCAGGTGGTTTCAACCATGAAAAAAGATTCGGTGGTTTTCAGGGGAACTTACATGGATGAAATGGGATATAAAACCCTTAAAAGCAAGAAGGAAACCGATGCTACATTGAAGTTCAAGCGGAATGACTTATTGTTTAATTTCAGTGCTGTATATTTTGAAAACAAGCAAGGCATCAGTTACCGGATAAAGCTGGATGGCTACGATGAGAATTGGTCCGAATGGCACTCGAAAAATTTTAAAGAATACACCAACCTCCCACATGGCGAATACAGCTTTAAGGTAAAAGCCAAAACAGAAACGGGTTATATTTCCGATATAGCCGCATACCGCTTCAAGATCTTGCCCCCCATCTATTTGACTAAATGGGCATATGCTGTTTATGTATTGTTATTTATAGGGCTGGTGTTGCTCATTATAAGGCATGTAAGGAGAAGGATTAATCGAGAGAAACGCAAAATGGCCGAGCAACAGAAAAAGGAACTGGATGCCAAGGAAGAAGAATACCAGCGGGAGCGCCTAATGCGCGAACAAAAGATTATTCGCTTGCGTAATGAAAAACTGCAGGCCGAAGTTGAGAAGAAGCGAACCGATATGGAGCTGAAAAATAAAGAATTGGCATCGGTGGCTATGCAGATCACACACAAAAATGAGGTGCTCGATCAGGTAAAACGAAAGCTCAGGCAAGTTTCGGAAAATATTAATGATGAAGCCCGGGGAGAGGTGGGAAAGCTCATAAGCACCATTGAAAGCGATGTGCGCATGGATAAGGATTGGAGCCGGTTCCAAAAGCACTTCGAAGAGGTCCACAGTGACTTTTTCGATCGCCTCAGAAGTAAATATCCTGAGCTCACGCCCAAAGACGTTCGTTTATGTGCCTATCTGCGCATGAATATGTCGACCAAGGAAATCGCCCTTATATCCAATATTTCCACCCGGGGTGTGGAGATATCCCGCTACCGGCTTAGAAAGAAATTCAATCTTGATAAGGAAGAAAACCTCACCGACTTTATTATGGACATCTGATTTGATAGGTTTATTATTTAACCTTTACTGCTAAGAAAAATTACAGCTTTACTAAAACTACCCAATGTAGGGGTATACATGATGCCGTTGTAATAAATGATGTAGTAATGAGAAATAAAATCATCTTGATAATCAGATAGGTGATGTAATAAAGATGTATGGGTCAATGATGAATGATGAGGTTTAGATGTGCTGGAAAAATTGTTTGGTGCTTAAGTCTGATATAAGTTTGTCTTTTCAAATTTAGAATTGATTTTGGATGAAAACATTAACCGCAATGAGAAAACAATTTACCAGGCCATTAAGGCTATTATCACTACTTTTTATTGTACTGGCTATTTCATCTTGTGGAAGAAAAGGAGCTGAAACAAATGGCGATAAAGGGAAGGAACAGAAAATTACCGACCTTCTTTCGGAGATGACCATAGAAGAGAAGGTGGGACAGATGACACAGATAACCCTTGAGGTTATTCTCAAAACCGATGATGAAGGGGATTTGATTGAACCGCATGAGATCGATCCTGAAAAGCTGGATGAGGCCTTAAATAATTATCATGTAGGTTCCATTCTTAATTGCGGCGGTCATGCCTACGGAAGGGATCAATGGTATGAGATTATTTCAACCATACAGGAAAGGGCAATTAAGGATACCCGCATGGGTATACCTATAATATATGGTATTGATGCCATCCACGGAGTGAATTATACCTTGGGTGCCACCCTTTTTCCTCAGCAAATAGGTTTGGCAGCTACCTGGAATCCCTCATTGGTTAAACAAGCGGGAGCCATATCAGCCTATGAAACAAGGGCATCATCAATACCTTGGAATTTTTCACCGGTATTGGGAATGGGCCGGCACCCTGCCTGGCCCCGATTCTGGGAAACCTTTGGCGAGGATGTATACCTCACAAAAACAATGGGAAATGCTTTAATAGAAGGTTACGAAGGTGATGATATTTCAGGTGATGAAAAGGTGGCTTCCTGCATGAAGCATTACTTAGGATATTCTTTCCCGTTAAGCGGAAAAGACCGTACCCCGGCCTGGATACCTGAACGGATGTTGAGAGAGATCTTTTTGCCCCCATTTAAATCAGCCGTGGATATGGGTTCTATGACAGTTATGGTGAACTCTGCTGAAATAAATGGCATTCCGGCTCATGCTAGCAAGTTTTTACTGTCCGATCTGTTAAAAGATGAATTGGGCTTTAATGGTTTTATAGTCAGTGACTGGCAAGACATCAAATATCTCCACGACCGTCACCATGTAGCACCTACCCAGAAAGAAGCAGTTAAAATGTCGATTGATGCAGGACTGGATATGAGCATGGTACCTACCGATTATTCCTTTACCGGCCATCTCACCGAATTGGTTAAGGAAGGCAGCATTTCGGAAGAGCGACTTGATGAATCGGTTAGAAGGATATTAAGGGTGAAGTTGGCGTTGGATCTGTTTGAAAAGCCTTATACCAATCCCACCGATTACAAAAAATTTGCCTCGGAGGAGTTCCGCATGGCAAACCTGCAATCGGCAAGAGAATCAATTACCCTGTTAAAAAATGACAACAACCTTCTACCACTTAATAAAAATAGCAAGTTGCTGGTGACCGGACCCGGTGCCAATACAATGGTAAGCCTCAACGGAGGCTGGACCTACACATGGCAGGGTGAAGATACGGATGAATATGCCGGTGAATACAATACGGTGCTCGAAGCTATCGAGAAAAAAATTGGAAAGAATAATGTACGATATGAAAAAGGGTCTTCCTTTGAAGAGATAGAAGACTTAAGAGCGGTTAAGCGAGCTGCAGCGTCAGCCGATAAGATATTGCTTTGCCTGGGTGAAACTGCCTATACTGAGAAACCCGGCGATATAAACGACCTTTACATTTCCGATGCGCAGAAAGAGCTGGCAAAAACGGCAATTTCAACAGGCAAACCGGTTATTCTCCTGCTAACCGAAGGCCGTCCACGGTTGATCAGCAAATTTGCCAATGAGATGGATGCTATCCTTATGGCCTATCTGCCCGGTAATGAAGGCGGTAACGCTATTCCTGATGTTCTTTTCGGTGATGTGAATCCCAGCGGTAAACTACCTTTTTCATATCCCCGTTATCCTAATGATCTTGTTACTTATGATCATAAACATACCGAAGCGATTGGCCCGGAGAATGGCGATAACGCTTATAATCCTCAGTTTCCTTTTGGATATGGATTGAGTTATACCTCATTTAATTATGAAAATCTTAATTTAGATAAATCGTCCATCGACAATAAGGGGGAGCTTACAATTTCGGTAGATGTTTCGAATAGCGGTAAAAGGCAGGGTAAAGAAGTGGTTCAGTTATATATCGGTGACCTGTATGCTTCAATTACTCCCTCCGTAAAGCGGCTGAGAGGATTTGAAAAAATCGATCTTCAACCCGGCGAAACTAAAACAGTTAGCTTTACCCTAAATGCTGATGATCTGTCTTTTATAGGGCGCGATAATCAATGGATTACTGAAGCGGGAACCTTCAAGGTAATGATCGATAAATTGGAATCAACTTTTGAATTAAAATAAGAAAAATCAAAACAAATAAACTATGAGAAAACTTGTAACAGTATTTTTTGCGATGCTTTTGGGGCTGCATTTCGGATATGCCCAAAAGATTGTAGAAGGTGTGGTAACAGGTGCTGACACGCAGGAGTCGCTTCCGGGTGTGAATGTTTTCCTGCCGGGGACTTCTACAGGCACTGTTACCGATACCGAGGGGAAATACTCCCTTACAGTTCCTGATGAAGCAGAAACTATAAAATTTTCTTTTGTAGGCTATAGCTCAAAAGAAGTGGAAATAGGTGACAAGACTACCATTAATGTTAGTTTGAAACCTACGGCGCAATCGATTGAAGAGTTTGTGGTAGTAGGTTATGGCGTCCAAAAGAAAAGCCTTGTAACCGGATCGATTTCAAAGATGACTGCAGAAGATATAGACATGAAGCAGTCTCGTATCGAACAGTCTATTCAAGGAAAAACAGCCGGCGTTAATATCATGCAAGAGTCCGGCTCCCCGGGTGGAAATATGACCATACGTATCAGGGGAACAGGCAGTAACTTGAATTCCGATCCGCTATTCATCGTAGATGGAATGCGGACAGGGGGAATGGACTACTTAAACCCCGACGATATTGAATCGGTTGAAGTACTGAAAGATGCTGCTTCAGCGGCCATCTACGGAGCCGAAGGGGCTAACGGCGTTGTTCTTATTACAACAAAATCAGCAGATAAGGGAGAGTCTAAAATCAATTATAGCTTTAGCAATGGATGGCAAGAGGCCGTAAATTATGTTGAGGTAATGAATGCTCAACAGTATGCCGACTATTTTAAAGAGACTGATTGGCTGGAAAGTAACCCCGATAATTTGGGCCAAGGAACAGACTGGATGAATCAAATATTCCAGGTTGCGCCCATGCAACAGCATAATTTGTCTTTCGAAGGCGGTTCTGAAAAAACCAATGTATATGCTTCTGCCTCATATTATGATCAAGATGGAATAGTTGGAGGCGATAAAGCGAATTTCAACCGTACTACGGCGCGTCTAAATCTGGATCATGACGTGAAAGATTGGTTGAAAATAGGAACCCGGATATCCTATACAAATTTGAATAGAAAGAATATTAACGAAAATAATGAATTTGGTGGAGTAATTAGCAATGCAATGGCAATAGACCCGCTAACACAGGTTTATGTTGATAGCATTAATAACCTGCCGGATAAATATCTCCCCCAGATTTATGACAATTTCAGCAACCCGGAGAGTTCATCTTTGAAAGCTCCGGGCGATAAGGGGTATTTCGGCATGTCGCCTTATGTGCAAAATGAAATCGTCAATCCTGTTGCGCAAATGTATAATGATCATAACCGATGGCAACAAGATAAGGTAGTGGCTAGTTTTTATACCGAATTAAAACCGCTGGAAAACTTAAATATCCGGTCGAGTTATGATATTGATCTCTCATATGGCAATTCGCTATATTGGACACCTAAGTATTACTATCATTCAATCAATTATAACTATAGAACCAACACAGGTCAGTCAACCGACAAATGGTATACCTGGCAATTAGAAAATGTGGCGGATTATTCGAAAAGTATTGGTGACCACTCCATGAATTTTATGGCCGGTATGACTGCCAGGGAATACAACCACTTCAATCTGAATGGGTATGGAGAAGTACTCCAGGAGGAAAGCTGGAATTTTGCGGTACTGAATGCAGTCCTTAGTGATACTACCCGTTCAGCAGCAGGTGGATATCGCGATGAAAACAGGTTGTTTTCCTATTTTGGACGTGTTCAATATGATTACCAGGAGAAATACATGTTAAATGCTACTTTCAGGGCCGATGGTTCTTCAAAACTCGCTGAAGGAAATAAATACCGGTATTTCCCCTCAGTTTCATTAGGCTGGGTTGTTACAAATGAAGAATTCCAATTGCCTGCAGCTATTGATTTCCTAAAGCTGCGTGCCAGTTGGGGGCGTAACGGTTCAATTGGTTCGCTGGGGAATTTCGACTATGTATCAACCATTATAAGCAATGCTGAATCGAGTTATTATTTGAGTGGTGGAAACAAACTTACCGGGGCAGAGCCGGCGAGATTAGCGAACCCGAATCTTGTTTGGGAAACCAGTGAACAAATTGATGTAGGTTTTGACCTTTATTTGTTTGATAGCCAAGTAACCCTGTCTACTGATTATTATAAGAAAACCACAATTGATTTGATCACAACAGGGCCGGTTCCCCTTTATGTTGGTAACGATCAGCCTTTGGTTAATGCAGGCGATGTTGTGAATACAGGTGTAGAACTTGAATTGGGACTAAAGAAAAAATTTGCGGACTTTTCTTACGATATATCAGCAAATGCTTCCTACTTAGAAAATGAAGTTACTTATATCGGGAATAAGGCGTCCGTTTTATTAGGCGCCAATTTAGGAACTACCGGAGCCATTACAAGAGCGGAAGAAGGAAAGCCTATGTGGCACTTTTATGGTTTTGAGGACGACGGTATTTTCAGCTCCTGGGCGGAAGTTCAGAATTATACAAACGAGGAAGGTGATTTAATTCAACCCAGAGCAGAACCCGGAGATGTAAAATTTAAAGATATTGATGGAGATGGTCAAATAACAGAATCGGATAAGACCATGATCGGAAATCCGCATCCCAAATGGACATTCGGCCTATCTACTTCGTTCCAATATAAAGGCTTTGATTTGAATTTATTTTTCAATGCCCGCACTGGAGTTGATACCTACTTTGGTGCCTATCGCACTGATTTGGCTAAGAATAACAAACCGGCGTTTTTCTACGAGGATGCATGGACTCCGGAAAACAATACCGCTGATTTTCCAAAAATAACAATTGATGACTTGAACAACAACTTCTCTCATAACAGTTTGTTTGTGTTCGATGGTTCTTTTGTGCGTCTGCAATCTGCAGAACTGGGCTATACCCTGCCTCACAGATTAACTGATAAAGTTAAAGTTGAGAAATTGCGTGTTTTTGTATCAGGTCAGAATCTGTTTCTGTTAACAAAATATCCCGGTGATCCTGAGATTGGAAATACCGGAGGTTACGGTGGTAGCAGTATTGGTGTGGATCGGGGTCTGTATCCGCGATCAAGAATTATAAGTTTTGGGGCAAAAGTTACTATTTAGGGTGATATTAAAACCAAACAGAAGTGATATTATACCTCAAAATGAAAAATAAAAGAGGAACAAAAATTTATATAAAAATGAAAAAGATAGTTCTATTTAGTTTGCTTATCGTTTTCGCAACTTCATGCGAAAAGCAATGGCTCGATATGGATCCGGTCGGGCAAAAATTTGAAACGAACTACTATGAAACCGAAGAGGAAATTTTTTCCGGGCTGGTTGCTGCTTATTCTATTTTGCAGCCGAAATATTACAGTGGCTGGTCTTCTTACTATTTTTTGGCAAATTTTCCTAGTGATGATGCAAAGGTAGTTGGTGGAGGTACTGGAGACCGTCCGGAATACCATGAAATCGGTGATTTTAATACGGTACCCACTAATCCTGCGGTGTTACAGCTGTGGCGAAGAGATTTCTATGGGATTTACCGGGCCAATGTGGTTCTGGCGAATGCCAATCCGGAAACCTCTCAAAATTCGGTAGAATATATTGCTGAAGCCAAATTCCTGCGAGCCTATTTCTATTTTGAATTGGTGCGCTTTTTTGGTGATGTACCATTGATAACCGGTACTTTAGGTCCTGATGAATATAATCAGCCAAGGGACCCTGCTGAGGAAGTTTTCGCTCAGATTATAAATGATTTGAGTGAAGCCGCCGATGATTTACCGGCAAAATCGGCACTTTCTGATATGGAACTTTACAGGGCTACCAAAGGTGCTGCAAATGCGCTATTGGGTAAAGTATACCTGTATATGGCCTCACCTTATTATCAGCAGGAGTATGATTTCCAGGAATCTGCAAATAAGTATTATGAACTCGCTGCGGGTGAGTTTGAGCAGGTGATTAACGCAGGATATGATTTGGAAGATAATTACGATGATATTTGGCGTTACAGCCATGAAAACGGGATTGAATCCATATTTGAAATCGAATATGCCAATATTGACCGGGGAGGCGACTGGGGTAACGGTCGTGTCAACGGCGGTAACATCGATGTTCAGATGTCAGGTCCCCGCGGAATCTCAACCGATACGCTATTAGCCGGCTGGGGTTTTGACATGGTATCACAAGACCTGATCGCAGCGTATGACGCGGCAGGTGATTCGGCAAGAAAATACGGTACCGCCTATGGCGAAGAATTCCTTACAGAGATTGGTGCCAGTGGATGGGAACAAAACGAAGGATATACCGGGTGGTTTAGCAAGAAACGTGCGCCCTGGGCAAGTATTACTTCAGAGGTAGACCCGGAATGGAACTTTGAGACGAATGAACGCATGATTCGCTATGCTGATGTGCTTCTCATGTGTGCTGAAGCTTATCTGCAATCCGGTACAGGCGATCCCTCACCCTTGGTAAATCAGGTGCGTGAGCGTGCTATGCTTGACCCTCTGGGCTCTGTGACCATGGATAATATCAAACTGGAGCGCAGGCTGGAACTTGCCATGGAAGGACATCGCTTTTTTGACCTCGTTCGGTGGGGTGATGCGGCCAGCGAACTGGGTGAGCTTGGATTTATTGAAGGGAAACATGAAGTATTTCCGATTCCTCAATCAGAAATTGACAACTCTAACGGGGAACTGGAACAAAATGATAATTATTAAATAGCTGAATTGGGAAATTCTCAAAAAGCTTTAAGCTAACAGCTATAAATATGAAAACGGTTTATTTGAAAGGAAAACAAAACAATCAACACATATTTGTTAATCTAAAAATGAGAATTACTATGAAACAAATTAAGTTAATTTTAGGTATTGCAATGATAGCAATGCTTGGTATGTTCACCGCGTGTGAAAAAGATGATGATCCAGCAGCAGAGCCCTTTGCCGATTTCGACTATGAAGTCAGCCAAGACAATGCTCTGGAGGTGACATTTACGAATAAGTCAACAAATTCTGAGACTTATTTGTGGGATTTTGGCGACGGGGAAACCTCAACTGAGGAAAATCCTGTTCACGAATATTCAGAAGGAGGAACCTATGATGTGGTTTTAACGGCAACAAATGCCGATGATGTGAGCACTGACGTTAAAAAAACGATTAGCTTAGGTTCCAATCAACTAGCTGGAAGCGATTCCAAAACATGGAAACTTTATCGCGAAGAAACCAGCATGGGTGTAGGTCCCAATCCCGACGAGGCACGTATTTGGTGGTCGCTCTCGAATGATGGTAGCCGGCCTTGTGTATACAAGCATGAGTTCACCTTCAATTTCGATGGCACATTCGAATTCAATGATAATGGCGTCTTCTGGGGAGAAGAAGCTGTATTTGGCGGAACCGATGTGGTAGGCACTTGCTTTGAAGCAATTGCTGATAATATGGTTAACAGCGAAGGCGATGATGTTAGTGCATGGTTAAGCGGTACACATGAATATGAATACGATGCTGAAGCAGGCGAAGTTACGCTTATCGGTGAGGGCGCCTGGATAGGAATGCCGCAGCTTGGAACTTCCGGCGAATCAATAGTTCCTGAAGACAGCAGAACGTTTAATATTGTCTCCATTGAAGAACACGAAGGATATGATTTGATGGTCATCTCTTATAATTACGCAGATGCGGATTTATATTGGGACTTTACTTATGTAAACTATTCCGATCCTTCTTTAGAGCCTGATTTGGTAACTGAAGAACCGGAGTGGGGAGAAGACCTCGAAGATATTACGCCGAATGAAATGTTTATAACATTTGCCTCAAGAGATGATGCCGATATGGCAACAATCGATACCATCGCTTCCGGTTCTTCGGTAGAATTCGGTGTTGAAGATCCTTTAGATGCCACAGCCCAGGTGGGTGAATTTACCAGAATAGAAGGCGTTCAATACCAGGAGCTTATGTTCCAGGCAAGCCCTGAGCCTAAAGACATTCAATATGATAACTTCACAACAATATCAGTTGATGTTTATGTTCCCGCTGATATTGACTTCGATGGTACCGATCTTCAGAAAAATCTTGAATTCGGTTTTGCCGATATGAGCCAAACTGAAGAATGGTGGACAGATAATGAGTATTATCTTATCGAAGGAGATGATCTCGTTGTAGGCGAATGGCATACTTATACATTTGACCTGTCGACTACAGAGGTATTGAACCGGACTGATCTAGACCAGATGTACCTGCGTTTTGGTGGCGGAGGACATGAAGTTGGCGCTACGATTTATGTTCGCAACCTTATTTTTGAATAAAAAATTTATCACTAAAGTGTGGCCGGGAAAACCGGCCGCACCTTAGTGATAATAGACTGCTTTTTTACTATAGAACTTTTTTTAATGTTGTCATTCAATCACGGCGAAAGAGCAGGTTTCTGCCTACCGTATTGTTGAAAACCGGACTTTTAAAATTAGCGGCTATTTTAAAGAATAAATTTATGAAAAAAATAACAGGATTTCTGATTGTCCTCGCTTTTCTTGCTGCTTCTTGCGAAAATGGAAAGAAAGAAATTCCGGTACCGGATGGATATAAACTCGTATGGCATGACGAGTTTGATTACAATGGCCTGCCTGATGCTGAAAAGTGGAGCTATGATACAGCTGGTAATGATTACGGATGGGGGAACAACGAACTGCAACACTATACCCATGAACGAATTGAAAATGTGAAGGTCGATGGCGATTACCTGCACATTATTGCGCGTAAGGAAAAGATGGGGGGTAGAGATTTTACTTCGGCACGGCTGCGGACCAAAGAGAAAGGTGATTGGTTATATGGGAAGATAAAGGTCCGCGCCAAATTGCCGGAGGGACGTGGTGTTTGGCCGGCCATCTGGATGCTGCCCACAGACTGGGAATATGGCGACTGGCCTGCATCAGGCGAAATTGACATTATGGAACATGTGGGTTATAACCCCGATTCAGTCTTTGCATCAGCACATACAGAAGCATACAACCATGTAAAGGGAACGAATAAAACCCAGGGAATAAAAGTGAGAAATATTTATGAGGAGTTTCACACCTATACCCTGGAATGGGAAGAGGATGAATATCGCGTGTTTTTTGATGACATCCATTTCTTCACTTTTAAAAATGAGAATAAAACATTCAAAGAATGGCCCTTTGATAAACGATTTCACATCCTGCTCAATGTAGCCGTTGGTGGTAACTGGGGAGGTAAAGAAGGGGTGGATGATTCTATCTTCCCCCAGGAAATGATTGTGGATTACGTGCGTGTGTACAAAAAGGAATAACAGATGATGAGTTGGTTGTATAAAATATATTTGATTGCGGTTCTGCTGGTGGCGCCCCTGCTGGGCGTCTCCCAGTCGACCGTTTTGGTGTGGCAGGATGAATTTGATTACAGCGGTTTGCCCGATTCCGAAAAGTGGGACTATGATGTCGGTGGAAGCGGCTGGGGCAACAACGAGCTTCAGTTTTATACCGAAGCCGATACAAATAATGCCCGTGTGCAGAATGGCAAATTGATTATCGAAGCGCATAAAGAAAATTATTCAGGCAATGAATATACCTCTGCACGTTTGATCACCAAAAACAAAGGCGACTGGAAATACGGACGAATCGAAGTGCGTGCTAAAGTGCCTGCAGGAAGGGGTACCTGGCCCGCCGTATGGATGCTGCCAACCGATTGGGAATACGGCGGATGGCCCTCATCAGGCGAAATTGATATCATGGAATACGTGGGGTATGACCCCAATGTAATCCACCAAACCGTGCATACGCAAGCTTACAACCATTTAAACGGAACCGAGCAAAGCCAGTCTACCTACCTGGAAACGGCCGAAGAACAGTTCCATGTTTATGCTATCGAGTGGACGGAGGATGAGATTGAGTTCTTCGTCGATGGTGAACTGCGTTTTACTTTTGAAAATGAAGGCACATGGCAGAAGTGGCCGTTCGACAAGCGATTCCATCTTTTGCTTAATGTTGCTATAGGAGGCAATTGGGGAGGAGCACAGGGCGTAGACGATTCCATTTTCCCGGTTCAAATGGAGGTGGATTACGTGCGCGTATATCAAGAAATCGATGAACTTCAAATCACCGGAGAAGAATATATCCCACCTTATGCCGGGCAAGTGGAGTATTCGGTATCAAATGTGGTGGATGCGGAATTTGAGTGGTCGGTGCCCGATGATGCCGAGATTGTTTCCGGACAAGGAACAAATACCATTTCCGTTAATTGGGGAAATACCGAAGGGAATGTTTCGCTGGACCTGACAGTGAATGATGAAACTTACAACTTCGAACTACCGGTTAAGCTTTTAACCATTCCTGAAGGAGATGACCATGTGCTGGATGATTTTGATGACGGAAATATCGAAAATATCTCTAATCCCAACAGCGAAGAGATTATGTTTTCTTTCAGCGAAGTGGCCAGTGATCTCAATGTTTCCTATCAAAATACAGATCCTGATCTTTGGCCAAAGTTCATTATTGATTTTGAAACCCCCATAGACCTCTCCGATCATGAAAGTATGCAAGTGAGGCTAAAGACTTTTAACAAAAGCGGCTCTGTAAATATGCGTATAGATCTCGTGGACCAGCAGGGGCTTCAAACCAACAAAGCACCGGTTTTTACAATTGATCCAGTTAGTGACGGACAATATCATGACTACCACTTTAACTTCTCGGGTAATTGGGCAGCCGGTGCTCCAAATTTTGGCGAAACCGTTAATAATGAAAGGATTCGAAAAGCTGTGATTTATCTGAATTACGGATTTCATGGGATAGATAACGCATCCGATTCTTTATGGATTGATTTTCTGAAAATGAATGCCGAACCGGAAGCTGTAAGTGAGTTGCGTCAAACTCAAAAGATAAAGGTGTTTCCCAACCCGGTTAAAACACATTTTCACCTGGGCGGTAATCAAAAGGAAACGGTAAATATCACCATATACAATGCTGCCGGGCAACCGGCGAAACAGGTAAATCACACCCTTCCTTCTAGAAGGATCAATGTATCAGGTTTGCCGCAGGGAATCTACTTTTTGATAATCAGTGACAAAAAAGGATTGCCAAAGTACCATGCAAAATTAGTCATTCAATGATTAAGTGCAGTCTAAAAAGCCTTATAGCCTCTATCCCGAAAGCTTTCGGGACTAAAGGGGACTTTCTCAAACTGCTGATTTTTAGCATTTCCCCTTTAGGGGATAGGGGCAAAAATGATAAAAATCAGCAGTTTGAAAGCTTTTAAGACTCGACTCATAAATGAAAAACCCAAAGACAATGAATATTTGTAAACAAAAACCAATGCTTTATGAAAAAATTACTTTTAGGAGTATTAATGCTTTTTGCAATGCAGGCATTTGCACAAAGCACCCACACCGTAGATTTTGAAACACCGGGAGTGGGGGCCGACTGGGAATGGGTAGTGGATCAGAATGACGACAATCCACCGGTTGAATTTATTGCTAATCCTGTTAGCGGAGGGATTAACACAAGCGAAACCGTGGCTAAATTTATTGCGCGGCAAAACGGGCAGCCCTGGGCACTTTCCTTTACCGATGATGACGGACAATTCACTTTTGATGAGGACAACTCAATTGTTAAGATCATGGTTTATAAAGAAGTCATCAGCAATGTGGCGATTAAATTTGAAGGACTGAGTCCTGCGATTGAGATACAGGAGTCCAACACGGTTACAGGTGAATGGGAAGAGCTGACCTATGATTTTTCAGAGCAAATAGGAAATACCTATAGCCGGATTGTAATTATACCTGATTTAGACTTTGATCCAAGACCGCAGGATAACATTGTTTATTTTGACAACCTCCAAGTTCCTGACGGCGAAGTAACTACCTTACCTGAGCCAACAACAGTACCACCGGTACCAACCCAGGACCCGGCCGATGTCATTTCCATATATACCGAAGTGTATGACAACATTCCGGGAACCAACTTCAATCCCTTCTGGGGGCAGTCTACCATCGTTACCGTGGATTATGAAGCTGCCGGCAATTATACCCTCAAGTATGAGAACCTGAATTATCAGGGTACGGAGTTTACCAGCCAAGATGTTTCGCTGTATGATTATTTACATGTTGATTTCTGGACACCGAATTCCACTACCCTGGATTTTTATTTGATCAGCCCCGGTGCTGAAACGGCTTATTCCTTGCCCATCGAAAATGAAACCTGGGTGAGCGTGGATATTCCTTTGTCAGAATTTGTGCCCCCGGTTGATCTTTCGAATGTCATCCAGTTCAAAGTGGTGGGTAACGGAACCGTATATTTCGACAACTGGTATTTCTGGAAAGAGGGAACACCTCCCGGTTCGGATGCTACTTTAAGTGATTTGCAGTATAACGGAACCACGGTTCCGGGATTTTCTCCCAATGTGCTGAACTATGATGTGGAATTACCCGAAGGCACTACTGAAGTACCCACGGTTACTGCCATCACCAACGATCCTGATGCGACTTATGTGGTGAATGATGCTCCTGAGCTGCCTGGAACAACTGAAGTGGTGGTAACCGCCGAAGATGGAACAACCACGCTGACATACAACATCAACTTTACCATAGCAGGACCCGAACCAACTACCGTACCCCCAATTCCGCCTCATGCCGCTGAAGATGTAATTTCTATTTACAGCGATGCTTATGAGGATGTGGCCGGAACCAACTTCAATCCGTTCTGGGGGCAGTCTACCATTGTAACCGTAGATTATGAAATAGCTGGAAACAACACATTGATGTATGAAAATCTGAATTACCAAGGTACAGAGCTCGTCACCCTCGATGTTTCGGAATATGACTACTTCCATGTTGATTTCTGGACCGCCAATTCAACCGATCTTGGTTTCTTCCTGATCAGTCCTGGCCCACAGGAGAAGGAATATGTGTTTGATATAGAGCCTGAAACCTGGGTGAGTGTTGATATTCCGATGGAATATTTTACACCGGAGGTGAATCTATCCGACATTATCCAATTCAAGGTAGAAGGCAATGGTGATATTTGGTTCGATAACTGGTATTTTTGGAAAGAGGCCGGTGGAACAGGCACCTTGTCTTTTTATCCCCAGGATGGAGCTACTGATGTTCCGGTAGATGTATCACCTACGCTCACCTTCTCATTGCCTGTGGAAATGGCGGACGGCAATGAAATCACCAATGGCAATATTCCTTCAATCGTTACCTTTAACGAAACCGATGCCGGTGGGGCACCTGTTCCTTTCACAGGTGAGATCAATGCAGAGAAAACAGCAATTATCCTCACGCCTGATAACAACTTGCAAAACGAACAGGATTATTATGTTGCCCTTAATGATGTAGTGATCCGCTACCAGGGTGGTGATTTGATCCCGGCACAAAGCGCAACATTTACGACCGTTGCTGCACCGAAACCTTATTTGGAAGCGGATGTTCAGGATAATTTTGAAGACGACGGATGGAGTACCATTCCCGAGTGGTTTTTCCAGGATCCTGATATGGGCGAATTACCTGTGGTTGAAGATCCCACCGACCCCACCAACCATGTGGCAGAATATGATCGCTCGGGCGAATTCGAATGGACCAATGCCCAGTTTGAGTTGGAACATCGTATGGATTTAAGCGAAAGAAATAAATTTTCGATAAGTGTTTATTTTCCTTCTTCCAATGATTATTCGGGTGATCTCACGCCCACTGCTGCTCTTAAACTACAAGACAGTCAAATGGGTGGTAATGCCTGGATGACACAAACCCAAGTCATGCATGAGGTTACCGAATTTGATAGCTGGGTCGACCTGGAGTTTGATTTCAGTGCGGTATCCGATAGTACTAATTATGATAAAGTGGTGGTTCAGTGTGGCGGTGAAGGCCATTTTTTTCCCGGATTGTTTTATTTCGATGATATCTATCTGATGGAAAACCAGGTTCAGCAAAACATTAGCCTTCAATTGGGTTACCAGTTTGTTTCAACGGGTTTGAGCTTTGAGAATGCTGATATGACTGCCGTGTGTGAGGAACTGATCAACAATGAAACCCTCGACTTTGTCCGTAGCTCCGATGGTAATATGTTACGCAAGATCGGGCCGAACTGGATCAACAATATTGGCGATTGGGTCACCACCGAAGGTTATGTGTTCAAGATGCTGAGCGCTGATGCACTTATGGTGGAAGGCATGGCTATCGATCCTCAAACACCTGTCTCACTGGAAGTCGGTTTCTTCTTTATCAGTTATTTGCCGGAGAATCCGATGGATGCTGAAATAGCTATGGAAACCGTATTGGACAACATGGATTTCCTCCGTGATTCACAGGGACAGATGTTGCGTAAAGTCGGGCCGAACTGGATCAATAACATCGGGGACCTTGAGCCTGGACAGGGCTATCTAATCCGCATGGATAATGAAGATGAATTGGTTTATCCGGCTAAATAATATTATGTCAGTTGCTATTTAATAAGAATTGTAGTAATTTTTAATCCACAATTTTGAATAATACAAGCCAAAAATCAAATATGAGTAAAATCCTCTGCCTGACTGTCGGTTCAGGCAGGGGGTTTCATTCAATAAATATCAACCGGCAATCAATAAAAATAAGTACGGGTATGAATTATAAAATGCCCAAAGTTTAACTTAAAAACATAGAGAAATGAAACATTTAATTACACTTTTAGCATTTATGCTTACGGTCCTGTTTGTTCAGGGGCAATACATGTACAGCGATTTTGATGACAATCAAAACGAAGAATTCAGCGGCTGGCCAAATGCGCCAACCGTAGTTGCCAATCCCGACCAATCGGGGATTAACACCAGTGCCAATGTGGCTGAATGGGTTCGCACACCCGAACAATGGGCACATGTATTCTGTGAGCTCGACGGCACGGTGAATTTTGATGAGTACAACACCTTTACCATGAAGGTGTGGGCACCTATTGCCAACGAAGTGCTTTTAAAACTGGAAAATGCCTCGGGAGCATTCACTGAAGTATCAGACACGGTTGAAAGCACCGAAGAATGGGTTGAGCTGGAATTCGAATTTCCGGACGGCGAAAGTGGCGTCTATGATAAAATCGTTATTTTCTTCGATTTTATGGCTACCACTGATAATACATTTTATTTTGATGATGTGGAAGGCCCCGGTTACGGTGGTGGAAGCGGTGAAAAACCTTTGATGGAAGAAGATGTTCAGGATAATTTTGAAAATGACGGATGGGCTACCATTCCCGAGTGGTTCTTCCAGGATCCTGATATGGGCGAATTACCTGTGGTTGAAGACCCCACCGACCCCGCCAACCATGTGGCCGAATATGATCGCTCGGGCGAATTCGAATGGACCAATGCTCAGTTTGAACTGGAACATCGCATGGATTTGAGCAACAGAAATGTGTTCTCAATAAGCGTTTATTTTCCTTCTTCCAATGATTATTCCGGCGATCTTACCCCAACCGCTGCTCTTAAACTACAAGACAGCCAAATGGGTGGTAATGCCTGGATGACACAAACCGAGGTCCTTCACGAAGTAACGGAATTCGATACGTGGATCGACCTGGAGTTTGATTTCAGTGCGGTTTCCGATAGCACCAATTATGATAAGGTGGTGGTTCAGTTTGGTGGTGAAGGCCATTCTGTTCCAGGGATGTTTTATTTCGATGATATCTATCTGATGGGGGGAACCAGCCTTGAAGAATCGCCATTACTGGTAAATGTAAAATCATACCCAAATCCGGTGAAGAAGGTTCTTTACCTTGAAAACCTGGAAAAAGCCAGAGTTGTTCAATTGTATGATGTTACAGGAAAACTGCTCTATGAAACCAAAACAAACGGTGAATCAACTTTACAAGTGCCGGTCGAAAATATTCAGCCCGGAATAGTGATCCTGAACATTGAAGACATGAATGGCTTGGTAAAAAGCAGAAAACTCGTTAAACATTAATTGAGGTTTATGATGAGCATCATTTGATTGGTACCCGCAAAATAATCAAGCTGTAAATCCTGATTTTTTTGTTAGACAGCAATTGTAGGTTTAGGATGATGTGTTGATTGGGTGCGGCGTCCCGGATTTCCGGGGCGCCGCTTTTCTGTGCGGCGTGGCAAAGTTATAGATAATAATGATTTGCTTAGCGATATCCCAGTTCATCCAAAAAAATAAGGCGGATTATTACCCGCCTTAATCAATTCTCGCGTTAAAAACAAATGGTCTACTTATCTCTCGCCACCCAGGTGTTTTTTTGCTCAATACCTTCGATCACTCATTCTTTTGTATATTCATAAGGAATGCCCCTCTAGGTTGAGTTAACGCAGCACCCTTAGCTCTGCACTCTTCGCTCTAAGCTCTAGGCTCTATGCCCTTCGCTCTGTGCCCTATGCCTATAGCTCCTTCGGATGCTTCCCGGCCTGGAAGTGCTGCTCGATCTCTTCCAGTGTATGCCCTTTGGTTTCAGGTATATAGCTGTACACAAAGATCAACCCCAGGATACCGATCACTGCATAGATAAAAAAGGCACCGCCAGGATTGGTAATCATATCATCGCCGGTTGGGGCAGGCATTTGTCCGGTGGTGATCTTACCCAGGCTAAGGAATGTATTGGCTACAACGAAGTTTGCCAGCCAGTTTACCATAGTGGCGATACTCATCCCCACGCCCCTGATCTTGGTGGGATAAACTTCCGAGATCAGCAGCCAGGCTATTGGACCAAGGCTAATGGCAAAGAAGGGTATGTAAATGATCATACTGATGAATGCAATATACCTTAATGTGCTGGAACTAATGCTTTCGTGGAAAGTAAAACCTATACCCAGGGCAACAAGCGCCAGTACCATGCCTATCAACCCAAGGTAAAGCAAGGGTTTTCGTCCCCATTTATCAACCAGGAAGATGGCGACTATGGTAAAAATCACATTAATCGCCCCAATGGGAAGGGAGGGGAGAATGGCATCGTAAACCGGGCTGCCGCTTTCAGCACCAAAACCGGCCATCTCGAATATCGTTGGGCTGTAGTAAATGATGGTGTTTATACCAACAAATTGCTGGAATAACATAACTCCTATACCGATGATCAGTGCCGGTCTTACCCACTTTGCCGACAAAGCTTTTCGGGTTGAAAGTTGTTTGCCTTCTTTCTTCAGGCTTACTTTAATATCATCGATGATCTTTTCGGGATTGGGTTCACCCACCTTATTGACAACCTTGCGGGCATTATCTTCTTCATTATTGGTTAATAACCAACGGGGTGTTTCGGGAAGGAAAAACATACCAATACCCAGAATTAATGAGGGAACCAGACCCACGATAAACATCCACCGCCATCCTTCGGCGACTTCGGCAAAGCCAAGATCAACCAGGTAAGAGGCAAAAATACCTACGGTAATGGCTAACTGGTTAATGGAAACCAAGGCCCCTCGTGCATGAGATGGTGAGACTTCCGAGATGTAAAGCGGAACGGTATATGAAGCCACTCCAATGGCGATACCTACAATAAAACGCCAAATGATCAAAAGAGCTACCGAATTGGCTAATGCCAGGCCAATGGAGCCCGCGGCAAAGATAAAAGCCGTAATGATGATAATTTTCTTTCGCCCCAGTTTATCAGATATACGGCCACTGCTCATAGCTCCTATGGCAGCGCCAAGTACCGTAATACTAACGATCCATTCTTGAATGCGTTCTGGTAATTCGGGCATTCCGTTAATTGCAAGTGCCGGGTCTTGCTTTATCAAAAGCAATGCCCCAGAAATTACGCCGGTGTCAAATCCGAATAACAATCCTCCAAAAGCGACAATGGCCGCTGTTAAAATCACAAATCCCTTATTGTACTTCTTGTCTTTCATAATGCTTGTTTTATGATTAAAACCTACTGACTACTATATTTTCCTACCTGATTTATACCTATTTACGAACTCATGGCCCGGTAAATAACTAAGCTAAAATAAGGTTTTTAAAGGGAATTTCCACCTGTTTACAGAGGTATAAATTACTAATATAAATGGAGTAGCTGGTTGATATTCACTTGATTTGTGTAAAATATTGATAAACAGATTGTAATTATGGAAGGGTAGGGGGTATGATGTAGTTAAGTTGAGGTACAACAATGATTCTATCCGGGAAAGAACCACAAAAGAGTGCGGCAGACCACACTCCCTGAGTTTATGGGTCAATAATAGGAAGCGAAATCTACCGCACATGAAAAACCTTTGGATACTTAATGGATCGTTTTCATTTTCATTATACATCGAGGCCCTTTTCCTCAAACTCTTTCACGGCCTCAAGTGCTCGCGAACCATAAACCACAGAAGGCCCTCCATCCATTAAGATAGCTACGCCAATTGTTTCAACAATTCCTTTCCAATTAGAATGCAAAAAATGAGGTGGAATCCTCTACATTGGTTATAAATTAACTGAAATTGCTTTGAGGCGCTCCAAATTGAACTTCCAATGGTTATGGTACAATACTAAGATGCTAAAAAAGCTGTGAAGCGAGCGCAGATCATTGGGAACATATTCAACAGTAATAACAGATATTAAATACGTTTAATCGATCATAGTTTAGAATGAACGCCAAACATACACGAGATGAGCATGTTAACAGTTTAAATAATTCAATAAGTGTAATATGTTATTATTTGGATAAGTTATAAATAGTAAATTTGCAAAAGATAAATATGTTAACAGATGAGGAAAGCTTGCTATGGGATGCTCAAGTTGCACAATGAATAAGACCAGCTTTTATGATGAAGTGCTGGCATTTGACAGAAAGAATGGAAAACTCAATACACACGATTGGCTTAGTAATATACCCGATACTTCCGGCGAAAGCGGTATAGTGGAGGTACGGTTCAAGAATACCCGTAAACTGTTTTGCGAAAATACCAAAGGATTGTCCTTGTCGCGCGGCGATGTGGTTACTGTTGAAGCATACCCGGGACACGACATCGGGATTGTTTCTCTTACCGGGCGTTTGGCCGGAAAACAATTCGGGTTAAAAGTAAAATCAAAGGATAGCTATGTCTTCAGGAAAATATACCGAAAGTCGAACCCCTCGGATATCACTACCTGGAAACAAGCCAAGGACAGGGAGGAAAAAGTTAAACTAAAAACTCGCCAGATTATTAAGGAACAGGGTTTGGAAATGAAACTAAGTGATGTGGAGTTCCAGGGCGATAACACCAAGGCCATATTTTATTATACGGCCGATGGACGGGTTGATTTCAGGAAATTGATCAAGCTTATTTCCGATGAGTTTAATATTCGTGTTGAGATGAAGCAGATTGGCTCACGACAGGAGTCGGGCTTAATTGGAGGTATAGGTTCCTGCGGGCGTGAACTTTGCTGTTCAACCTGGCGCACCGATTTTGATTCGGTAACACTGGAGGCTTCCAAAATCCAGGACCTACCTCCTAATGCCCAACGATTGGCAGGTCAGTGTGGCAAATTAAAGTGTTGCCTGCTTTATGAGCTTGAAAATTATATCGAATCATGGGAGGAATTCCCCAAGGTGCTGCTGGAACTGGAAACCGCCAATGGAAAAATTTATCCCCATAAACGTGATATACTGCACAAACGGATTTGGTATTCTTACTCAAAGCAAAGTATGGATAATCCGGTTGTTTTAACCCTGGATGAAGTCAGAGAATTCATCGATCAGAATAAACGGGGTAAAAAACCGGCTATTGAGCGGGAAGAAAAGATTGACGGTAGCTATTAGTGTTGTGAATGTGTTATTGAAAACAATCATTCATTCAGCCAATCAGTTATTCCACTACGAGCTACAACCCACGAAATGAGGCCGCTTACATACTACATCCTAATTGATACGGAAAAATTTCACTTGATTTCCAGCCTGGAAATGCTTATTTTGTGTAATCACATAAAATAGGATAAATATGTTTACTGATAAACAAGGGCCAATTGAGGCCTATGAATTCGGAAAATTCGTCATCAATGGAGAGGAACACTACAAAGAGGGTGGTAGGAAAGCCGGTGCCGGAAAAGATATTCGTATAACCCCTGTAGGTATATCGGAATGGGAAGAGCGTAAGGGGCATATGCTAACCCCCGAGATGATCACCGGAGTTTTCCGTAACGATGTAGAAACCCTTATCATTGGAATGGGAGCATACGGAGGCCTTGAATGCCCCGATTCGGTTAGTGATTATATTAAGGCTAATGGCATTAGCGAAGTTATTTTGGAAAAGACGCCCGAGGCTTGCCGTATTTATAATGAATTACACCGGAAAGGTAAACCGGTGGCACTCCTGGCTCACGGAACCTGCTAATGGATCATGCCGCTGCCATTAAAAATCGTCTTTTTCAAAAGCATCATTACAATCAACCAATATTTTTGTAATTCTTATACTTAAATAATTTTAATAAGTGTTTATATGCTTTAACATTCTATTAACATAGTTTAACACCTAATTAACATATAAACAGCTATTTACTAACATATCAATTGATCAAAACTACCATTTTATTGTTGACATTTTTAATAAGAGTAGGAATGGATTACTAATTAAAAAGCAAAGAATGTTATGAAAAGAGTATTACTTTTATTTACGGTATTGCTTGCTGCGCAATTAGTTTACGGACAATGTGACTATTCGGTAACTCACGATAACCAATCTTTGGGAACCCAATGGGGTGGCAACTTTGGTGATTCTCCCGGAGATATAGCCTTCACCGAATCGGGTATTCCACTGGTACTCCAGGAATTCACCGATGGAAACAATTACACGGCATTCGACAGAGCCGAGATCGATACGGCCGGCGTTGTTTTCGGGAACGGAAATTCGATATTACTGGATAACATTGCTATGAATTATGAGGTAAGCTCAGCATCTTCCAGTGCAAACAAGGTAAGATTTGAGTTTGCCGATTACGGAGGATTTGAGAATTTTAAAGTCAACAACGGCGACCTTTATATTGGTGAACTGACATCAGCGCCCACCAATATTGCGCCCGGTGTTACCTTTGATGTGGTAACCTATTCATATGGTAATTGGGTATACGGTATCGTAACCCTAACCGGAGAGGTACAGAGTGTTCATATTGGAGGCCAGGAATTCTGGCTTGATGAACTTTGTGTGAGTGAATGCGATTACAGCGTTACTCACGAGCCATTGACCGCAGGAACCAAATGGGGCAACAACTATGGTAACACGCCGGGCGATGTGGCTTTTAATGAATCGGGTATCCCCGTGATCCTTGCAGAATTCACCGACGGTAATAATTACAATGCTTTCGTTAGAGCTGAGGTTGGTAATGCCATGGATAATATGGGCCATCTGCAGGCGCTTAACCTCGATAATATTTCTGTTGATTTTGCTGTGGGTGATGTTGGGGCTACCATCAACCAGGTAACGTTTGAATTTTCCGATTACGGTGGATTTGAAAACTTCCAGGTGAATGATGGTGACCTGTATATAGGGGAACTTGCTTCGGCGCCTACCAACATTGCTCCGGGAGTGACTTATACGGTAACCACTACTTCCATTCCCGGTGGAATACGGGGTGAGGTAACCCTAACCGGTGAAGTCAACAACATTCGCCTGGGCGGACAGGAATTCTGGGTGGATGAACTCTGTGCCCTCGAAGAAGCTTCCACAGCCGAATCACAGGATGTAACCGTCGAAAACGGCTACAATTTTGTTTCATCCTACATTATTCCCGACAATCCGGATATGACCGAGGTTCTTTCAAACATATTAAATGAGAACCTTCAATTTGTCCGTGATGAAGACGGTAATATGCTCCAGAAAATTGGAGGAGAATGGGTGAATGGTATCGGTGAATGGAATACCGAAGAAGGCTACCTGATCAAGATTGATGGTATGTCCGGTTCTGCCACCATTACACTTGAGGGTCAGGCGATGGATAAATCAACCCCGCTCCTGATGGAAACCGGTTATAATTTTGCCAGCTACCTGCCGCAACAACCTATGGATGCAGAGATAGCCTTTGAATCAGTTATCAACGGTATTTTCGTATTTGCCAGGGATGAAGAAGGCAACATGCTCCATAAGGTTGGTGGAGAATGGGTTAACAACATCGGCGATGCTGTTCCCGGCGAATTCTACCTGATCAAAATGAGTGAAAACGGAGAATTGATCTATCCGTAATGCCTTATAAAGAATTTATAAATTAGATTTTTTCCCCGTCGGCAGCCATGTATTGCGGCGGGGTTTTTTATTCATGAATATGCGATGTTGCAGAATTCCTTCCGCTACTCTTTCAATATCTTAAATCCCGCTCCCAGCATCTCCACCATATCAGAAGGGATCAAGGCTTCATACCCTCTTTCTTCGGCTGCCAGGTCTCCGGCCAGCCCGTGAAGATACACGCCGATGATAGCCGATTCCTTGGGCGAATAACCCTGCGCCATAAACCCGAGGATGATGCCGGTAAGGATATCACCGCTGCCACCAGTGGCCATACCGGGATTGCCGGTAGTATTGAAATAACAACTGCCATCAGGGCAGGCTACCGAGGTGTGATAGCCTTTTAATACCACATAAACCCCATATTTCACAGCAAATTCGCGTTGCAGTTGATTACGCTCAAAGTCATTGGCAGCTTTTTCGGTGAGTCGCTCAAATTCTTTAGGATGAGGTGTGAAAATGCTGCCCTTGGGCACAAAGGAAATCCAGGTTTTGTTTTCGCCCAAAATGTTGATGGCATCGGCATCGAAGAGCAGGGGAACTGAACTGTTTTGGATCAAGAGCTTCAGGGCATTTTGAGTTTGCTTTTCCATACCAATCGCTGGTCCGACACCGATGGCATTAAAAGGTGCAATATCGCCGGTTTCACTAAAGATGTGTTCCGAGCTGTCGATCACTGTCATGGCTTCGGGTACGGCTGTTTGGATGATGGGATAACCGGCCTTTGGGATATGGGTGGTCAATAAGCCTGGACCGGTTCGCAGGCAAGCTTTGGCCGCCAACACCGCCGCTCCCGTTTTGCCATAGGCTCCGGCAACCAATAAGGCATGGCCAAAATGTCCTTTATGCTGGAATTTGTTTCGCTTTTTCAGGCTGGGCTTGATGTCGGCTTTTTCAACCAGGTAATATTTTACGTTCACATGGTTTATAAAGTCCGCATGCAATCCAATGGGCAGCACGTGCCATTCGCCCACATACTGAT
>JAIPAP010000048.1 GCA_021740045.1 Bacteroidales bacterium | reverse complement strand
GGAAAAAAGCGAAGCTTTTTTCCGCCCCCACCTATCCCATCACTACCACAAATCCTTATTATTTCGAATATTCAGTCTTTTTCAAAATAGTTCAACTCCTTCGGAGTTGCTATTCCGTCCGCTTATCAAGCCACAGGCAATACCCTGTGGCTAATTTGGCTTTAAGGTTTATTTACAAATTCCTTCTTCTACACACTGTGCATCAATAACAGCGATGGCGGTCATATTGACGATTTCATTCACGCTGCTTCCCATTTGCAGCACATGTACCGATTTATTTAATCCCATGAGTATGGGACCATAAGCCTCGGCGCTGCCCATTTCCTGCATCAGTTTGTAGGCTATGTTACCGGCTGTGAGGTAGGGAAATATCAAAGTGTTGGCCGGCCCTTCCTTAAGTTTGGAAAAGGGGAAGTTTTCCATGAGCAACTCGTGGTTTACCGCGAAATTAGCCTGTAATTCTCCATCTACAACAAGATTAGGATGATCGCGATGAAGAATTGAAACGGCATCTCTTACCAATGTAGGAATTCTGCCTTTGTTCGAGCCGAAGTTCGAATACGAAAGCATGGCTATGCGGGGCTCCCAATTGAACTGCCTAACGGCGTTGGCTGTTTGGAGGGTTATTTCTACGAGCTGTTCCGTGGTTGGGTTCATATTGACTGTGGTATCAGCAAAGAAGTAGGGGCCTTGTTTGGTGCTGATAATATACATACCCGATATGATGGAGGCTTCGGGTTTTTTCCCGATGATTTGCAGCGCCGGGCGGATCGTATCGGGGTAATTCCGTGTCATACCGCTCAACATCGCGCTGGCATATCCGGTTTCAACCAGCATGGGGCCAAAGAAATTACATTGATGCATTCGCTCTTCGGCCATGCTCATGGTTACTCCACGGCGTTTACGTTTTTTAAAATATAATTCGGCAAACTGATGCCTGCGTTTAGCTTCTTCTTCGGAACGCGGATCGATAATCTCAATTCCGCTGAGTTCAAAATCATGCTTATTAATGAGCTCTTCGATTCTCGGCTTATTACCAATAAGGATGGGGGTAGCTATTTTTTCGTCCAGGATGATCTCGGCAGCTTTCAACATTTTATAATTATCGGCTTCGGCAAAGGCGACCCGTTTGGGGTTATTCTTGGCCCTGGCCTTGATCTGCTTGATTAATGGATTACTGAGCCCCATACGTTTCCTGAGGGATTCACGGTAGGCTTCCCAGTCTTCTATTTTAACCCTGGCGACACCTGTGTCCATAGCAGCCTTAGCAACTGCGGGTGCTATGTAGGTTATCAAGCGTGGATCGCTAGGCTTGGGAATGATGTATTCTTTACCAAAACGCAGGTTTGCAATCTGGTAAGCAATATTAACTTCCTCGGGAACAGGTTGTTTGGCCAGTTCGGCCAGCGCTTTGGAAGCAGCCAGCTTCATTTCCTCATTAATGGCTGTTGCTCTCACATCAAGGGCGCCCCGGAAAATAAAGGGAAAGCCCAACACATTGTTAACCTGGTTGGGGAAGTCGGAGCGGCCGGTAGCCATAATCACATCTTTGCGGGTAGCTATGGCCTCATCATAGGATATCTCCGGAACCGGATTGGCACAAGCGAATACAATGGGGTCTTTGGCCATCTTTTCAAGCATATGAGGCTTTAAAACACCACCTACAGAAAGGCCCATGAACATATCGGCTCCCTCAAGGGCTTCTTCCAGGGTGTGTAAATCGCGATCGGTGGCAAATTCCCGTTTGGTCTCATGCAGGTCAGTGCGATCTTTACGGATAACACCTTTGCTGTCGAGCATCACAATATTCTCGGGCTTCAGTCCCAGCGAAACATAAAGCCGGGTGCATGAAATACCACTGGCTCCGGCGCCGTTTACCACCAGCTTAATATCTTCAAGTTTTTTACCATTGATCTCAAGGGCGTTCAATAATCCGGCTGCGGTAATGATAGCTGTTCCGTGCTGGTCGTCATGCATCACCGGAATGTCGATTTCTTTTTTAAGACGGTCCTCAATTTCAAAACATTCGGGGGCTTTTATATCTTCAAGGTTTACACCGCCGAAGGTAGGCGCCATAGCCTTACAGGTTTCCACGAATTTGTCGGGGTCCTTGTGGGTTAATTCAATATCGAATACATCAATATCCGAAAACACTTTAAATAACAGGCCTTTTCCCTCCATAACCGGTTTACCGGCCAGGGTGCCAATATCGCCCAGCCCGAGAACTGCCGTGCCATTTGAAATAACAGCCACCAGATTACCTTTGGCTGTATATTTAAAAGCATCATCAGGATTATTCTGGATTTCTTTACAGGGTTCGGCAACACCAGGGGTATATGCCATTGAAAGGTCTCGCTGACTGCTGTAAGGCTTGGTGGGAACAACCTCAATTTTGCCGGGTTTTCCCACCGAATGGTAGTTCAGTGCGTCTTTTCGCAGAATCCGTTTCATAATGTTTGTTTTTATTGTTGGTTAAATTGGTTTGTTATTCAGTTAACAAATCTATGGAAACCTGATTACAATTCCTACCAAATGATTAATATTTCATTCACTTAATGTTTACTCGCATGATTTCCCAATCAATTAATGAAATGTTATACCTTTGCCGGCGGCACAAGGGTGTTGATATTCTTAGCGTTACTAAATAAATTAACATAAATGTTTGCATATCTCGAAGGTCGGTTAGTTGAAAAGAATCCGGCATATGCCATTCTGGATGTCGGGGGGGTTGGTTATACCCTCGAAATTTCGTTAAATACCTACTCAGCATTACCTGAGCCGGGTCAAAAGGTGGAAGATTCCCCCGTGTGCCGGTTGCACACCCATTTTATTGTAAGGGAAGATGCCCAGTTGTTATACGGTTTTGCCGGTGAGGAAGAACGCAGGATTTTCCGATCATTGATCACGGTTTCGGGTGTTGGTGCCAACACGGCCCGTATGCTGCTTTCATCACTATCGCCGGGAGAACTGTATGATGCCATCATCAATGAACGGGTTAATACCTTAAAAGCCGTTAAAGGAATAGGCGCGAAATCGGCTCAGAGAATCATCGTTGATCTCCGGGATAAGCTGGCTAAAGATGAACAGCGGCCCGAAATTTTGGAAAAAGCGTACAATACTCATAAGGAAGAAGCGTTATCAGGTTTGACTATGCTGGGGTTTAGTAAAAATGTTGCGGAAAAGGCTCTGGATAAGATTATCTCCTCAGCAAGCGAGAATGATAAACAAATTACCGTTGAATATCTGATCAAAGAAGCGCTGAAAATCCTATAGATAAATGAGAATTAAAGTTATTGGAGAAGTAGATCGTCAGTTGCATATGATCAAATTAAACCACCGGTTTTCAGGGTGTTATTACTAAAATCAAGAGCATTTGGAACTAACAAGAACTAAAAATACAGCAAGAGCCTTTTTTATTTTTTTCGTTTCATTTGCCCTGTGGAATATTTCATCCGGCACCCCGCCTGATATTGATCCGAATAGCTTTTATCAAAATCCTCCTGATACTACGCTCGGACAAGACACCCTCGATTTACCCTTTCCTTTTCACGATGATGATGGACTCCCGTACAATGGAGAAGAAGGTGAAAAGAACCTTTTCCTGGGGCAGCCTTCAAATTTAGAAACCGAGATCAAATACGATCCGGAAACCGGCGAATACATCTTTATTAAAAAAATCGGAGATTTGGAGATCCGGGACCCTGCTACCATGGATTTTGATGAATTTCGGGAATATGACATGCAACGTTCCATTAATAGGTATTGGAACGAACGCTCATCAGCTTCGGGCATGGCGCAACGCCAGGGGCTTATTCCCGAAATTGCCGTAGGCTCCGAAGTCTTTGAGCGGATTTTTGGGGGAAACACCATTGATATACGACCCCAGGGTTCGGCAGAGATCACCTTTGGGATTTTGTCGAACCGCCGCGACGACCCGGCGCTTAGTGTTCGGCAACAACGTACCACCAACTTCGACTTCCAGGAAAAGATACAAATGAATGTACTGGCCAAGATAGGAGATAAGATCGAATTTGAAACCAACTATAATACCGAGGCCACCTTTGACTTTGAGAATAAGCTTGATTTGAAGTATGAAGGAAAGGAAGACGAGATCATTCAACTGATCGAAGCCGGCGACATTACCATGCCCCTTAACAGTACGCTAATTACCGGGAGCCAAAGCTTGTTTGGACTAAAAACAAAGTTGAAGTTCGGTAATACCACGGTTACCAGCGTTTTCTCACAACAAAAAAGTGAGACCTCTAACATTACGGTACAAGGAGGAGCGCAAACCAGCGAATTCAGAATGAAGGCTGATGAATATGAGGAAAATAAGCACTTTTTTCTGGGGCAGTTTTTCCGTAATAATTATAATGATGCACTTTCGACCTTACCACTGGTAAAATCAAATGTAAATATTACCAAAATTGAAGTTTGGGTAACCCAAATTGGAGCAGCCGTTGAAAACAACCGGAATATTGTGGCTTTTACTGATCTGGGTGAACGGGATCCCCACCATGAAGACGTTCATCCGCGTGCCGGTGCCAGTGTTTATCCTTCCAACCTTACGAATGACTTGATGGCGCAGATCGACACCAGTCGTGTTCGAAACATCAATGCCGTAAATGAATATTTATCGAGTAAGGGTTTTACTTCGGGCGAAGACTATGAAAAGGTTGAAAATGCCCGCCGGCTTGAACAAAGTGAGTATACTTATAACAGCAAGCTGGGATTCATCTCTCTCAACACCTCCATAAGCCCCGACCAGGTGCTGGGTGTGGCATTTCAATATTCCATTGTGGGAGAGGATAGCCTTTACCAGGTGGGTGAATTTTCCGATGAAGGAATCAATGCGCCAAACGCCTTGATGGTAAAACTCTTAAAGAGCACCTCGGTCAATACCAATATCCCCATGTGGGATCTGATGATGAAAAACGTATATAACATTGGAGCCTACCAGGTAAGCCGCGAGGACTTTATCCTCAATGTTTTATACTCGGGTAACGATAACGGTGTTCCAACCGGTTATCTTACGGAAGGTCCTCCTGCGGTAAAAGGCGTTCCGCTCATCCGGGTGCTGAATCTCGATACCCTGAACTCGCAAAATAATCATCCCGGTGATGGAATTTTCGACTTTATCGATAATGCAGCTACCCAGGGCGGCACCGTCAATTCCAAGAATGGACGTATCTATTTCCCTGTAGTGGAACCGTTTGGTAACTTTCTGCGGAAACAGTTAAATGATCCCGAGCTGGCGGATAAATATGTATATGATTCACTGTATTCGCTAACCAAAAGTGAAGCAAGGCAATATCCCGATAAAAACAAGTTCATCATCTCCGGTATGTATAAATCCTCATCGGGATCGGAGATATCACTCAATGCCATCAACGTTCCCAAGGGATCGGTGCAGGTTACTGCCGGTGGTATTCCACTGCAGGAAAATGTCGATTACACGGTTGACTATACCCTGGGACGCGTAAAGATCATTAATGAAGGGATTTTGAATTCGGGAACGCCCATTAATATATCGCTGGAAAGCAACACCATGTTCAATGTACAAACTCAAACCCTTATGGGAACGCACATTGAGCATCGTATCAACCCCGATTTTCATGTAGGAGCAACCATCCTGAACCTCCATGAACGACCACTCACACAAAAAACAAACTTTGGGGATGAACCCATTTCCAATACCATGTGGGGGGCCAACCTGAATTACGAAACCGAATCGCGCCTGATTACCAAGGCTATTGATAAATTGCCCTTCTACAGCACCAAGGAACCCTCGCGTGTGTCGGTAAATGCCGAATTTGCTCATTTTATCCCGGGGCACTCCAAGGCTATCGGCAAGGAAGGGACATCCTACATCGATGATTTTGAAGGCAGCAAATCGACCATCGATCTAAAGAATATCGGAACCTGGTTTTTAGCCAGTACGCCCCAGGGGCAAACCACCCCTGATATGTTCCCCGAGGCAGCTCCGGCAACAGGGCTCGATTACGGTAAAAACCGTGCGCATATGGCTTGGTATATTATCGATCCGTTGTTTTATGAAAGGAACAGTAATGTTAAGCCTCCCAACGTGGGCAATGAAGAGCTTTCCAATCATTTTGTCCGCTATGTAAGAGAAAGCGAACTTTTCCCTGAAATCGATATTCCCAATGGCGAACCCCAAAACATTCCGGTGATGAACGTTGCCTTTTATCCCAGTGACCGGGGACCCTATAATTATGACGTTGGAGGCGGTACCAGCATATCAAGCGGTATAAATGAAGACGGAAGCTTGCGCAATCCCGATTCACGTTGGGGTGGTATTATGCGAAAGATCGAAACCACCGATTTTGAGGCTACTAATGTGGAATACATCGAATTTTGGATGATGGACCCTTTTGCCAATGGAACCAAACTGGAAAACGGAGGCGAACTGTATTTTAATCTTGGCGATATTTCGGAAGATATTTTGCGTGATTCAAGAAAATCGTTCGAGAATGGATTACCCACATCCGAGGCCGTTACCAATGTTGATACTACCGAATGGGGAAGGGTTCCCAGCCAGCAGGATTTGGTTAATTCATTTGATAACGATCCCGCCTCAAGGCCTTTTCAGGATGTAGGCTATGACGGATTGCGCGATGAAGATGAGCGTTCGTTTTTCGATGATTTTCTCAACGAAATTGCCAATCGGTTCGGAACAGGCTCACAGGCTTATATATTTGCCGAAGAAGACCCCTCCTCCGATAATTACCACTATTTCAGGGGTTCCGATTATGATAGTGATGAACGTTACAGCAGCGTGTTGGAACGTTATAAATTTTATAACGGCCCTGAGGGCAACTCCCCGGCATCAGGTCAATCACCTGAACCCTATCCAACATTGGCTACCCGTGAGCCCAATGCCGAGGATATTAATCAGGATAACACCCTGAGTGAAGCCGAACGGTACTTCCAGTATAAGATAGAGATCGATAGCAACCAACTGGAGGTTGGCGAAAACTACATTACCGACAAGGTAACGGCCCAGAATATTCCTTTGCGTAATGGTGAGCGCGGTCAAGTCACCTGGTACCAGTTTAAGATACCCGTACGCGATCCCGATAAGGTTGTTGGAAATATCCAGGATTTCAAGTCGATACGCTTTATGCGTATGTTTATGAAGGGCTTTAGTGAACAGGCTGTATTGAGGTTTGCAACTCTTGAACTGGTGCGCGGTGAATGGCGTAAATATTACAATGACCTGCTGGCACCCGGCGAATACATCCCGGATGATATTCAAAGCGAAACATCTTTCGATATTTCAACGGTAAGTATTGAAGAAAATAGCGGCCGTCTTCCCATTCCTTATGAATTACCCCCAGGAATAGAGCGTGAGATCAACCTTGGAACCACCAACTTGCAACAATTGAATGAGCAATCGATGGTGCTTAAGGTTTGTAACCTGCTCGACGGTGATGCCAGAGGGGCATACAAAACCACCGATTTTGACTTCAGGCCTTATAAGAATATCAAGATGTACGTTCATGCTGAGAAATCACGGGAGGAAGATATTATTAATGACGGCGATCTTACGGTATTTGTTCGTTTGGGAGCCGATTTCACCCAAAACTACTATGAATATGAAGTGCCGTTAAAGTTTACCCCCTGGTACACCTCCGATCCTCAAGCGATCTGGCCCGAGGAAAATGAATTCAGGCTGGAACTTGGAAAGCTCATTGATGCGAAAAAGAAACGTAACAAGGAACGTATTGAAGGGAACATCACCAACAATACACCCTATGTTACTTTTGATGAGGACAGCAAGATAACGGTGCTGGGTGTGCCCAGTTTGAGCGATGTAAAAGCCATCATGATCGGTATCAGGAATCCGAAAAAGGAAAATGTAATGGATGAGGATGACGGTCAGCCTAAGTGCGCCGAGGTGTGGGTAAACGAATTCCGTTTGACCGATTTTGACGACCAGTCTGGATGGGCTGCAACAGCAGGGGTTAGCGCGAACCTTGCCGATCTGGGTAATCTTGTGCTTTCGGGAAGTCACCGAACGCCCGGTTTCGGTAGTATTGAAAAAACCGTTAATGAACGGCTCAAGGAAACTCAAACCCAGTTCGATGTTGCCACAAACCTTCAGATAGGTAAATTCTTCCCCGAAAAGTTTGGCTTACGCATCCCTGTGCACTTTGATTATTCGGAAACGCGTATCACACCGCAATACAATCCTCTTGATCCTGACATCCTGATGAAAAATCAATTGGATGACCTCAATAAAGAGAACCAGGATTCATTGCTTAAACGTACCGAGGACTTTACCATGCGCAAAAACATCAACCTGATGAACGTGCGTAAAGAACGGGTAGGTAGCAATACCAAACCGCATTTATGGGATATTGAGAACTTCGATTTCTCCTATGCCTATTCGGAAATCTATTACCGCAATATCGACACTGAGTATGACCTCCAGAAAACCTATTCGGGCGGTGTGGGCTATAATTATTCTATCAATCCCACACTGGTTGAGCCTTTCAAGAATATTGGGTTTTTAAAGAAAAGTAATGCCTTCCAGTTGATTAGTGATTTTAACTTTTATTACCTGCCCAAGATGCTATCGTTCCGCACGGATATGAACCGTATGTACCATGAGCGACAGTTGAGAAACAAGGCAGAAGGACAGATATTGATAGAACCCACTTATGAAAAAGACTGGAACTGGACCAGGAACTACGACCTAAAATACGATCTTACCAAGTCGCTAAAGATGACCTTTACGGCCAATGCCGATGCCTATGTTGATGAATTGCCGGGAAGCATCGATGAGGAAGATCAATACGGCTATACACCTGAAGAAAAGACCGAGTACCGTGAAGAGGAACTGTTTAATTTCGGGTCGATGGATCGTTATGAGCATACCATGAGTATTAATTATGCCCTCCCCATCAATAAGCTGCCTTTAATGGACTGGGTGAATATGACCAGCCGGTATAATACTACGTACCGCTGGCAGGCATCTCCAAAGTCGGTTGTTGACCAGTTGGGAAATACCATTGAGAATTCCAACAGTATTCAAGGTAATGCCAACCTCAACATGTCGGCTATATATAATAAGATTGGTTTTTTGAAAAAGTTGGAGCAGGAATCCCGCAACCAGGGCAGGGGAGGAGGCCGTGGCCGTGGTTCACGGATGCGTCCCGGTAGCCAGCGTGACCAGCAACAGCAGGAGAAGCCTGAATCCGATACCACAGAGTCGAAGACCAATGTTTTGAAAATTGTTGGTAAATACGTTGCCCGTTTGGTGACCAGCTTCAAGAGCGGAACCATTAATTACACCGAAACCAACGGAACCGTGTTGCCCGGTTTCAAACCCGAGCCCAATGCGCTGGGAAATCGGTGGAATGATATGGCTCCGGGGCTTGGTTTTGCATTCGGTAGCCAGGCCGATATCCGGAACGACGCTGTAATGAATAATTGGCTATCGGCCGATACCCTGTTGAATAGTGCTTACATCACAAAAAACACCACAAACCTTACATTAAGAGGACAACTGGAGCCTCTTCCAAATTTACGCATTGAAATAACGGCCGACCGGACCGAATCCTTGCAGCATCAGGAGTATTTTAAAGCAAATGCTCAGGGTGAATTCAACTCTTACAATCCCCAGGAATCGGGTAGCTTCTCTATGTCTTATTTTATGTGGAATACGGCTTTCACCAAAGATGATGAGGATAATGTAAACAAGAACTTTGAAAACCTGAAGCAATACCGCAGGCAGATAGCCGACCGGCTTGCCCAGGAAAATTCCAACTGGAACGGCGAACGGGTGGATTCAACCGGATTCCCCGTAGGCTATGGCCCTACTTCGCAACAAGTTATGATCCCGGCATTTTTGGCTGCATACTCCGGTCGCAGCCCCGATGATGTGGAGCTCGATCCGTTCCCCTCACTGCCTATGCCCAACTGGCGCATCACCTATGATGGCTTAACGCAAATTCCCTTTATCAGGCAGTATCTCGATAAGGTGAATATTTCACATGCCTATCGTTCGGCCTACAGTGTGGGTTCTTACACCACCAACGTGAATTATGAAGAGGAAAACGGGTCTCCAGCGCTATTGAATAATGCAAATAATTATGTACCCTTCCGGCGAATCGATATGGTATCGATGACCGAGCAATTTGCACCCTTGATTAGTGTGGATATGACATGGAAGAATAGCTTGCTGAGTAAGATCGAACTTAAACGCACCAGGAACTTGTCAATGAGTTTTTCCAATAACCAGTTAACGGAAGTAAAGAGCAATGAACTGATCATCGGACTGGGGTATCGTATCAAAGATGTTAGGTTTGCTATTCGTTCACTGGCCGGAAGTAACAGTAAAAAGCAAATGAGCAGCGACCTTAATCTTAAGCTCGATTTCTCCATGCGCGATAATAAAACGGTACTGCGCCGTATCGATCAGGATATTAACCAGATATCGGCCGGGCAAAAAACCATGTCGATCAATTTTTCGGCCGATTATATGATCAGTCAGAAAGTGAACTTAAGGGCATTTTTCGATAAGATGATCACCGATCCATTCATGCCTAACCAGTTTTACACCTCTACCACAAATGCCGGTATCAGTATGAGATTTACCCTTGCACAATAAAATTTCAGGTGTGTGAGTTTTTGGAAATAGCCACAGTAACACCTGCCTCTCAAAGGCCTCCCGGAGAAAGGTGTGAATCTGTGGTTTTTTTGATAATAAGCATACGGTAGGAATTTTTATTTTACTATTTTTGGCAGAGTAATTTAAAACAATACGCTATGAAAATATTGGATGAACTGAAGTACACCAAAAATCATGAATGGATTCGTGTTGAAGGAGATGAAGCCTATATTGGTATTACCGATTATGCGCAAAATGAATTGGGCGATATTGTATTTGTAGAAGTTGAAACCGAAGGCGAAACGCTCGATAAAGAAGAATCATTCGGTACCATAGAAGCTGTAAAAACCGTATCGGACCTCTTTATGCCCATAAGTGGTGAAGTTCTTGAGTTTAATGCCGAACTGGAAGAAAAGCCCGAAGTCGTCAATCAGGACCCCTATGGTAAAGGCTGGATCATCAAAGTTAAACTACAAAACAAAGATGAACTTGGCGATCTTTATACAGCCGATCAGTATAAAGACTTGATCAACGAGTAAGAACATTATAATTACCGGGTTTTTTCAGGTTAACAGGCGTTGGTGGAATCTTGGAAGAAAAATCCCGGATAAGAGCTTGAGTGAGTATATAGGAATAATATCGGTGAATAAGATAACGTTGCTTATTTATAGTAACTTAAAATTTTAGCGGTATTATTATATGAATTGAGATTATTCCTATATTCGCCGCGCAAGATAAGTAAAACGAAAAAATTATTTATTGAAGCCTTATGGAAGGAAAGAAAACCAAAAAAGCCGATCTTGAAAGCAAGCGGATCATATTTATTGAACTTGGCTTGTTGATAGCGTTGGCTGTAGTTTTCGCGGCTTTTGAATGGAAGACTTACGAAAAGAAGGAGTTTGATCTTGGTGAACGCCAGGCGGAAGAAGTCCCCGAAGAGCAAGTCATTCAAACGCAACAAACTAAGCCACCGCCACCCCCCAAACCTCAGCCCCAAACAACCATCCTCGAGATTGTTGAAGATGATGTAGAGATCGAAGATGAGTTGATCATCGATGCCGAAGCCGATCAGGAAACGGAAATCGAGGAATATACACCGGTGCAAACCGAAGAGGAAGAGGTTGAAGAAGAAGAGATCTTTACCGTAGTTGAACAGCAGCCATCATTCCCTGGTGGTGAACGTGCCCGTATGAAATATCTGCAGGAAAATATCGAATATCCGCAGATGGCTCGTGAGAGTGGTATTCAAGGTACCGTATATGTTACCTTTGTTGTTGAGAAAAACGGTGATGTAACCAATGTGGAAGTTCTCCGTGGTATCGGCGGAGGATGTGATAAAGAAGCTATAAGGGTTGTTAAAAACATGCCCAAATGGAACCCCGGTAAACAAAGAGGAAAACCGGTTAGGGTGCAGTTTAATATGCCCATACGATTCACCTTACACTAAAAGCAATATAGTTTTAAAGATACAAGCCCCGGTAGAAATGCCGGGGTTTTTTTCGTGCTTTTACCTCCTACTTGTAATATGCCCTTTCCGGAAACCGTTATTATTAAAACGCTAACAACCAAATTGAACATATGGCTCAATAATTCTACGCACTCAATATTAATTAAACCAATGTTTAACTAAAAACATGAGCCGTATGTTAAACAAAAAATCAAATTCAGCCAACCTGGAAAACAAGCGCACGTTATTCCTGCAAATAGGAATGATTGTCGCACTGGGAATCGTCCTTACAGCTTTTGAATGGAAGAGCTATGAGAAAATGAACTTCATCATTGGCGGGATCAGTCCCGAAGATGTCCCTGAAGAGCAAATCATTCAGACCGATCATGTAAAGCCCAAAATTCCGCCAAAACCAAGGCCGGCCAATGCCCTTGAAATTGTAGAGAATACTGAAGAGTTGGATGAGGAGATTGAAATCGACGCAAGTGCTGACCAGGATACCAAAATCGAGCCTTATCAATTCGATCCTCCGGAAGAAAATGCGGATGAGACTGAGGATGGCCCCTTTGTGCCATATCAGGAACCTCCATCCTTTCCTGGTGGCGAAATGGAACGTATTAAATTTTTACAAAAGCATTTGAATTATCCCGCTGAAGCCAGGGAGATCGGCCTGGAAGGAACAGTTTATATTTATTTTGTAGTGGAAATAGACGGCTCCTTAACAAACATTAAAGTAATGAGAAGTATTGGTGGTGGCTGTGATGAGGAAGCCCTTAGGGTTGTAAAGAAAATGCCCAAATGGAATCCGGGGACACAACGTGGTCGCCCGGTTAGGGTTCGCTATCGTTTACCGATCAGGTTTACGCTTCGATAGTTACTTACGCTGGAAATGATCGAACACCAATCGGGCCTTTGCCGGCCCGATTTCTTTTTCAAGCTCCCCGATGGAAGCTTCTTTAATTCGTTTTACGGAACGGAATTTATTCAAAAGATCATTGGCTGTTGCCTCACCGATGCCTTTTATCTGTGTTAGCTCGGTTTTAATAGTCCCCTTTTCTCTCCGCTTGCGGTGGTGGGTGATACCAAACCGGTGGGCTTCGTCGCGTATATGCTGGATTACCCGCAAGGTTTCTGATTTTTTATCGATGTAAAGAGGAACCGGATCCTCCGGGAAATAGATCTCTTCCAATCGCTTGGCAATCCCGATAATAGTTATTTTATGCCGCAAGCCTAATTCTTCAAGGCTTTTTACCGCCGCCGACAATTGCCCTTTACCACCATCGATCACAATAAGCTGGGGTAAAGCCTTATCTTCCTTTAATAGTCGACTGTACCGCCGATAAACGATCTCTTCCATTGAGGCATAGTCGTTCGGGCCCTCAACTGTTTTAACATTAAAATGACGGTATTCCTTTTTATCGGGTTTGGCATTTTTAAAAACCACCATAGCCGCTACAGGATAGGATCCCTGGGTGTTAGAATTATCAAAGGCTTCTATATGACTGGGTTCCTCTTGCATTTGCAGGTCATTTTTCATGGTCTTTAGAATTCGCCGGGTATGTCTTTCGGGATCGACCAGGGTTTTTTGTTTATCCTGTTCCATTTTAAAATAAGTGGCGTTTCTTTCGGACAGGTCCACCAGCTTTTTCTTATCGCCTATTTTCGGCAGTGTCACCTCAAGGCCGGGTAATTCCGTATCGGGTTCCAGGTTAACGATGATCTCTTTCGAATCGCTATTGAACCGTTGCCTGAAATCGGTAATGGCCAATGTAAGCAGCTGGGCCGGGCGCTCATCCAGCTTTTTCTTTAATTCTATGGTATGTGATTGAATAATGGCGCCATTCACTACTTTGAGAAAATTCACAAAGGCTGATTTTTCCTCCGGTACAATAGCGAAAACATCCACATTATTGATTTTGGGATTAACAATGGTGGATTTGCTTTGATAACGCTCGAGCAGCTCAATGCGTTCCTTTACCTCCTGGGCTTGCTCAAAGGCATACTCAGCGGCATATTTTTCCATCAGTTGCCGCAACTCTTTTTTCACTACATTTACGTTCCCTTTGATGATTTGCCTTATTTCGGCAATATCACGGTTATAATCTTCCTCGCTTTGCAGGCCTTCGCATGGTCCCTTACAGTTCCCGATATGATATTCGAGACATACCTTGAATTTCCCCTTTTCAATATTTTGCGGGGTAAGATTAAAATTACAGGTGCGCCGGGTATATAACCTTTTGATCAGGTCGAGGAGCGTGTTCATCATTCTTACCGAAGCATAGGGGCCAAAATATTCGGAGCCGTCGTCGACCACATTTCGGGTGGGAAAAACCCGGGGAAACCGCTCATTTTTGATACAAATCCAGGGATATGACTTGTCATCCTTGAGCTGTACATTATACCTGGGTTGATGTTTCTTGATCAAATTGTTTTCCAGCAAAAGGGCATCCATTTCAGTTTCGACCACTATGGTGCGAATATCGGCTATCTTTTTTACCAGAACCCGCAAGCGGCCGCTTAGGGAATGATCTTTTGTAAAATAAGAAGCTACCCGTTTTTTAAGATTCTTGGCCTTTCCTACATATAAGATCTTTCCGTTTTCATCAAAATACTGGTAGATGCCCGGTTTTTCGGGCAGGCTGCGAATAATGGGTTCTATTTGGTCGAAGTTCCTGTTGATCTGGGTCATACATCACCTCGCAAAGCTATTCTTCCGATTTTCCTTCCTGGTTTTCATTGCGGCTGTTTTTTTCGGCCTTTTCTTTTCTGAATGAATCCCAGCCCTGTGCCTCAAGGGGTATCAGTTGCCCGCTATTGGCCACCATGTTGATTCCTGCGTTTTCCTCAGTCATATGACCAATGATGGTCAATCCTTGAATGTCTTTGATCTTTTCATAATCCTGCTGGGTTATGGTGAAAAGCAGTTCATAGTCTTCCCCGCCATTCAGGGCAAAGGTTTTTTCATCGATCTCAAACTTATTCGCAATGGCTACGGTAGCCGGATCGATGGGGAGTTTTTCTTCGTAGACCTGAGCACCCAACCCGGAATTTTTACATAAGTGAATCATCTCTGAGGCCAGGCCGTCGGAAATGTCAATCATGGATGTTGGTTTGATCTTAGCTTCTTTCAACAGCCTTATAACATCTTTACGGGCCTCGGGCTTTAGCTGGCGCTCAAGAACATAATCATTTCCCGAAAGGTCGGGCTGCATATTGGGATTGGCCTGGAATTCGGCTTTTTCGCGTTCGAGTATCAGCAAGCCGGCATAAGCTGCACCAAGATCGCCCGACACGCCGATCAGCTCGTTTTCTTTAGCGCCGCTACGGTAAACCACATCATTCCGCTCGGCCCACCCAACCACTGTGCCTGAAAGGACTAGCCCCCTGTTGGTTGAGGTAGTATCGCCACCGGCGAAATCGACATCATAATTTTTACAGGCCAGCTTTATGCCTTCATATATTTCTTGCAAAGCCTCAACGGTAAACCGGCTCGAAACGGCTATACCCATTATAAGCTGTTCAGGCTTGCCATTCATGGCATAAATATCGGAGAAGTTAATCACCGCAGCCTTGTAGCCAAGGTGCTTTAAAGGAGCATACATCATGTCGAAATGTATACCTTCTATCAATAAATCGTGCGAAACCAGGGTTAACCGGTCTTTATTGTCGATAACTGCGGCATCATCACCTATTCCTTTCAGGGTGCTGTTATTTTTAACCTCAATGTTTTTGGTTAACAGGTCAATTAATCCGAATTCACCATATTCCGAAATATCGTGCTGTTTATTGTTTTTGTCTTCAAGCATATCCAAATTTTCCTTTATAAATTTACTATAAATTCTCCGGTTCACTAACTGCAAAGTTACCGATTTATTATTAAAAGCCTTGTAAATCAATATGTGCAGCTTATCTATACCCTAAACATTTCATTCCACACCATTGTTGTATTTTTGTCGTTACCCAAGTGATGGTATGATGTGCAATATTTTACTGTTTTTGATGTTGTTGTTTAAAATTGATCTAAATTAAGGAGAATGTAGCTTTTATGGCAAATGATGATAAAATACTCGAGCAGGTAACCAATAATGAATATAAATACGGTTTTTACACTGATATAGAGACTGACAAGGCTCCGAAAGGCTTAAATGAAGACATAATCCGGATGATCAGCCAGAAGAAGAATGAGCCTGAATGGATGTTGGAGTTTCGACTGGATTCGTACCGGAAATGGTTAAAGATGGAGGAGCCTGAGTGGGCACACATCTATCACAAGCCCATTGAATATCAGGATATTCATTACTATGCAGCCCCCAAGAAAAAGAAAAACCCCAAGGGTCTTGATGAGGTTGATCCCGAGTTGCTGGACACCTTCAATAAGCTGGGCATTTCTCTTGAGGAGCAAAAGCGCCTTACCGGCGTAGCCGTTGATGCTGTTATGGATAGTGTTTCGGTTAAAACTACGTTTCAGGATACCCTTCAGAAACATGGCATTATTTTCTGCTCCTTTAGCGAAGCTGTGCAGAATCATCCCGAATTGGTAAGAAAGCACTTAGGCTCAGTGGTACCTAATAATGATAATTATTTTGCAGCGTTAAACTCTGCCGTATTTACCGATGGTTCCTTTGTGTATATTCCCAAGGGTGTTCGATGCCCGGTGGAGCTTTCCACCTATTTCAGGATTAACGCAGCCAATACAGGTCAGTTTGAACGTACGCTGATCGTGGGTGATGAACAAAGCTATGTGAGTTACCTGGAAGGATGTACAGCGCCCATGCGTGATGAAAATCAGCTTCATGCTGCCATCGTGGAGATTGTTGCCCTTAAGGATGCCGAGGTTAAATATTCAACCGTACAAAACTGGTATCCGGGGAATGAAAATGGAGAAGGCGGTATTTATAATTTTGTTACCAAACGGGGCCTGGCCAAGGGTCATAATTCGAAGATATCCTGGACACAAGTGGAGACCGGATCAGCTATTACATGGAAATACCCGAGTTGCGTATTGTTAGGTGACAATTCGGTAGGTGAGTTTTATTCCGTAGCTGTTACCAACAATCGCCAGCAGGCCGATACGGGTACCAAGATGATCCACATCGGTAAAAACACAAAAAGTACCATCATATCCAAGGGTATTTCGGCAGGATATAGTGAGAACAGCTATCGTGGTCTGGTAAAGATGACCAAGAATGCGCATAATTCCAGAAATTTCTCACAGTGCGATTCCTTGTTGCTGGGCGATAAATGTGGTGCTCATACCTGGCCATATATCAAGGCCCAAAATACCTCATCCGTTGTAGAGCATGAGGCCACCACGTCCAAGATTTCCGATGATCAGCTATTTTATTGCAATCAGCGGGGCATCGATACGGAAAATGCCATTGGATTGATCGTAAACGGGTATGCCAAAGAAGTGTTGAACAAGTTGCCGATGGAATTTGCCGTAGAGGCACAAAAACTGCTTTCGATCAGCCTGGAAGGCAGTGTAGGTTAATAAGTGAATTTTTGAATGATTAATGATAAGCTAAACGAAACAAAATGCTAAGCATAAAGAATCTGTCTGTTTCGATTGAAGGTAAACAGATCCTCAAAAAATTAAACCTTGAAGTAGAAAAAGGAGAAGTACATGCTATAATGGGGCCAAATGGTACGGGAAAAAGCACATTGGCCTCAATTATTGCCGGACGTGATTTTTTTGATATCGACGAGGGAGAGGTCTTTTACAAAGGCCAGAACTTGCTTGAAATGGACCCTGAAGAAAGGGCACGAGAAGGCATCTTTCTGGGATTCCAATATCCGGTGGAGATACCAGGGGTAAGCATGAATAATTTTTTGCGTACAGCCTTGAATGAACAGCGTAAATATCATGGTCTCGATCCTATGTCGGCCAGTGATTTCATTGCCCGGATGGAGGAAAAAAAGAAAATGCTCGATATGCAGTCCAATCTTACCAAACGTTCAGTAAATGAAGGCTTCTCGGGTGGGGAAAAAAAGAAGAACGAAATTTTTCAGATGGCGGTGCTTGAACCGCAACTTGCTATTCTAGATGAAACCGATTCGGGCCTCGACATTGACGCCTTGAAAATAGTAGCGAATGGTGTAAACAAATTGCGCAAGCCCGATAATTCAACCATTGTGATTACACACTATCAGCGCCTGCTCGATTACATCATCCCCGATGTGGTGCATGTGCTGTATGACGGTCGCATTGTTAAGACCGGGGGCAAAGAGCTCGCGCTTGAGTTGGAAGAAAAAGGTTATGAATGGCTTAAGGAGCATGCCTATTAATAGACTAGAAAACCAACATGAAAATGGAAACCAATACACTTGATATATCACTTAAAGACCGGATGATCAGTTTGTTTGAAGACAAAAAGGATCAGATCTTTAAGAACGACATCAAACCGGTATCAGCGCTGCGGAATGAAGCATTTGAAGCTTTCACCAAAATGGGTTTCCCGCACACCAAGATGGAAAAGTGGAGAAGCACAAGCCTTGAAGAAACCCTGGCAAAGGATTATAATTTCCGGATCGAGGGTGCACCCCGGCAAACCAATGTGGAAAAGATATTCGAATGCGAAATCCCCGATTTTGATACCTACATGGTGGCCCAGTTGAACGGCTGGTATGTATACCGGAAAGCACCCTTACGGACCTTGCCCAACGGAACCATTGTCGGGAGCTTGGCCCAGGCCATGCAGGAATATCCTGAATTGATCAGCAAGCATTATGGAAAATATGCCGACTACAACGAAAACGGTCTTACTGCCCTGAACACGGCATTTGCACAGGACGGCATTTTCATTTATGTGCCCGATGGCGTGGAAGTGGAAAAGCCGCTGCAGATGGTCAATATTATCGACAGTGATGAAAATTTGTTTATCCAGTCCAGGAACTTAGTGATCATGGGTAAAAACAGCAAATTGACCCTTTTGCAATGTGACGACTCGGTGCATCATCGCTATACTTTCCTCAATGCCCTAACCGAAGTTTATGTGGATGAAAACTCGACTCTCGATCATTATAAACTGCAAAACAAGGACGACAGCTCAACGCTGATCAATAATGTGTACTTGCATCAGGAAGCCAACAGTAATGTTACCACTAATGCCATAACTCTTAATGGCGGGTTGATCCGTAATGACACCCATGTAACCTTGAACGGGCGTAACTGTACAGCCAATGTATATGGCCTATATTTGGTAGACAGGGAACAGCACGTGGATAATCATGTATTTATCGACCATGCTACCCCTGATAGTTACAGCAATGAGCAGTTTAAGGGTATCCTGGATGATTCGTCCAGTGCGGTGTTTAATGGTCACATTTTGGTAAGAAAAGATTCACAGCATACTAATGCTTATCAGAATAATAAGAACATCCTGCTAACGGATAAAGCTACCGTGGATACCCAACCGTTTCTTGAGATCTATGCCGACGATGTGAAATGTTCACACGGCGCAACGGTTGGACAGCTTGACCAGCAAGCGATGTTTTACATCCGTTCAAGGGGTATTAGTAAGGAAAATGCACGGATGTTGCTGATGTATGCCTTTACCGCCGAGGTGGTGAATAAGATCAGTATTGAAAACCTCAGGGAACGGATCGATGATATGGTGAAGAAGCGCTTGCGTGGTGAGCTTTCAATTTGCGATCAATGTGTACTGCATTGCAACCATCCCGAAAAGGAACTGAAATTCAATATAGATATGACCAAGATATAGGTTCATTCATGTATCAAACAACAAATACCGGGTATAATTTGGAAAAGATCAGGAAAGATTTCCCCATCCTTCAACAGGAAGTGAACGGAAGCCCCCTGGTATATTTTGATAATGCTGCCACCACCCAAAAGCCATTGCAGGTAATAAATGCTATTACTGATTATTATCATCGCGAAAACAGTAATGTACATCGGGGCGTTCACCGGTTGAGCGTTATGGCCACCGAATCATTCGAAAATGTGAGGCAAAAGATCGCTCAGCATATCAATGCCCGGTATAGTCATGAAATCGTATTTACGAGAGGCACCACCGAATCCATCAACCTGGTGGCTTCCACCTGGGGTAAGAAAAATGTTAAAAAAGGTGACCAGATCATCATATCGGCCATAGAGCATCATTCCAATATAGTTCCGTGGCAGATGTTGTGTGAAGAAGTGGGGGCAAGGTTACGCATTATTCCGGTGGATGATGCCGGCGAAATGGACCTGGAGGCATACCGGGACTTATTCAACGAAAAGACCAGGCTGGTAGCCGTAAATCATATATCCAACACACTGGGAACGATCAACCCGGTAAAAGAGATCGTGGAGATTGCCCATGATAATGATATTCCGGTTTTGATCGACGGCGCCCAGGGGTTGCCCCATGGAAGCGTTGATGTTCAGGACCTCCATTGCGAGTTCTATTGTTTTTCGGGGCATAAGGTTTATGGTCCTACCGGAATAGGAGGGCTGTACGGCAAGGAAAAATTTCTCGAAGAAATGCCCCCCTATCAAGGAGGGGGCGAAATGATTAAAAGCGTTACCTTTGAAAAGACCGATTACAATGATATACCCTATAAGTTTGAAGCCGGCACACCCAATGTAGCAGGTGTGATAGGTTTTGGCGCTGCACTGGATTATATCAACAACCTTGGCCTTGAGAACATCAAGAAGCATGAAGACGAATTGATGCATTATGCCACTACCGAACTCGAAAAGATGGATGGCATCACTATCATAGGCAAGGCCCGGAATAAGGCTAGTGTGATTTCATTATTGATCGGTGATATTCATCCCTATGATGCCGGTACCATAATTGATCACTTTGGTGTGGCGGTACGAACCGGGAATCACTGTACCCAGCCCATTATGGATCACTACGGGATTCCGGGAACGGTGAGGGCCTCTTTTGGATTATACAATACCAAAACAGAAATAGAAACTTTGCTTAAGGCAATTAATAAGGTGAAAGAGATGTTTGGATAATTTCCAAAAATCACCTTCATAATTATTAAGGAGTTGACTATGGCTACAATTAAAGAAAAAGAGCAGCAAATCATATCGGAGTTTGAAAACTTTGATGACTGGATGGATAAATATAACTATCTAATTGAGATGGGGAAATCCATTCCACAAATCGATGAAAGTCAAAAGGTGGAAAGCAACCTCATTTCAGGATGCCAGTCGAGGGTATGGTTAACAGCTTATATGGATGACGGAAAGCTATATTTTAAAGGTGATAGCGACGCCGTTATCACCAAAGGAATCGCCAATCTCTTAATACGTGTACTCTCGGGTCAATCCCCGGATGATATCATCAACGCCGATCTCGATTTTATCGACAAAATCGGCCTGCGCGAGCATTTGTCGCCTACGCGTTCCAACGGGTTGGTTTCAATGATCAAGCAAATGAAATTTTATGCCATGGCGTTTAAGGCTAAAAAAGCAAAACAGCAATAACTATGGAAGAAAAGATCAAAAAAATGGATATAGAAAACGGTGTGGTCGAACAGCTTAAACAAGTTTACGACCCTGAAATACCGGTCAACATTTATGACCTGGGTTTGGTTTATGAGGTTAATATCGATGATGATTCCAATGTGCATATCCTCATGACACTAACAGCCCCCAATTGCCCGGTGGCAGAGAGCCTGCCGCAGGAAGTCAAGGAAAAAGCTGCCGAAGTTGAAGGTGTGAACAGTGCAGATGTGGAAATTACATTCGACCCTCCCTGGACTATGGATATGATGAGCGAAGAAGCCAAAATGGAACTTGGGTTTATTTAAAGGACCGTAGAAGAACGAAATGATTGAACCGGGATGGATCTTTTCTATCCCGGTTTTATTATTTATCGTCATGAAAAACAGCATAAAATATCGTATCTTTAAAGGTAGATCGCAGTGCCATGAATGAAAACCAAAAAAACCCGAATAAGATGAACATGGCTAAAACGTGGAGGCCTAAATATAAAGGAAGCACGTTATATGGAGCTGTGGCCTGCCTCACAAAACATGCCGGCAGCGCAAGGATGGCAGAGAACAAGGGGCTGTTCGTAATCAGAGCCACGGGTAAGAGCGCTCACCTTATCAACAATCCTGGGTTCAAACCGGTAATATTCTAATGTTATGACCTCAATTCAAGAATGGCTCATTCCTTCATTTTCAGCTTTGGTTTTCCCTTAAAGGTTCTCATCAAAAAATACAATGCCGGAAAATCAGGCATGAACCCACCAGCAATGCTATTCCCAGTTGCAGTAAGGTAGCATAAGGTGCTGCGGCACCTGTTAGGGTTAGTGCACTACCATCGGTATATTTTAATACTACAGGATATTGAGCGTAAAACCAGGTGCCAATGATCATTACTACCTGGAAGGCTGAAATGAGCCGTGAGAAAACACTCCAGCCTTTAATAAGCGTGTAATAGAGCAGGGGAAGCGACAGAGTTGCAAGGACAACACCTGTTATTGATATCCAGGAATCGAGATATTGCTCCAGCAGATTAACACCATAAAACTCCCCGAGTATGAAAACCAAGCCGCCGGCAATTACCGTGGCAATGTTAAGATTTCTCGCGATGCGGATAAATTCGAACCGCTTATTTTCGTCGGATGTTTCGCCTATCAGATAGACTGCCGCCAGGAAGGCAAACAGGCAACTAATAAATATGCCAACACTGAGCGTAAAGAAATTAAACCAAGGAGCCACAAACTTTGCGGGAAACGTGGTAGCGGTGGGGTCAATATCACCCATAATGGCTGCTCCAAGTACTATTCCCAGAAATAATGGCGCCATTACACTGGAAATGCGAAATATGGCCGTGTAATACTGGTTTGATTGATCTTGTATGGCATCATAGTGTCTGAAAGTAAAAGCTGTACCTCTAAGGATTATGCCCAATAACAATAGCACCAGTGGGATGTGCAGGTATAAGGATATCTCGGCGTAGATCTTCGGGAAACCCATAAACAGAATTACTACCACAATGATCAGCCAGATGTGGTTGGCTTCCCAAACCGGTCCGATGGCATGGGTGATTGTCTGCTGTTGCTTTTTGCCCGAAAATATCTCCACGATGCCGGCTCCGAAATCGGCTCCACCGAATAGTGTATATAACAGCAATGAGGCGCCCAGAAAAAATATAGCAACTTCAAACATATTTTATTCCTTCCTTTTTAATCTTCATACTCATTTGCCGATTCATAATTGTGCTTCAAGGTAATGATTTGCCGGCGCATCAGCCAGATTAAAATCAACGTTAAAATAATATAAACCACAGAAAATAAAACAAGTGGGTATTGTATTCCCGGCATGGAAGTAACAGCTTCCTTGGTTTTCATGATGCCGTATATGATCCAGGGTTGCCGTCCGACTTCCGTCACCGTCCATCCGGCCTCAATGGCAATAAAACCAAGAGGCGTGGCAATTGCCAGCAGTTTCAGGAACCATCGTTTATCCGCCATATGTTTCTTTTTCCATTGGAAATAAAAGAACATTAAGCCAATAAGGGCCATGATCATACCTAATCCTACCATCACCTGGAAGGAAATATGGGTGATGGCCACGGGTGGCCATTCTTCCTCAGGAATTTCGTTTAACCCGATCACCTTGGCATCGAAGTCTCCATGAGCAAGATAGCTCAGCAATCCCGGGATCCGGATGGCATATTTAACCACTTTTTCATCTTCATCAGGAATTCCTCCTATGATGAGGTCGGCAGGGGCGCTGGTTTCAAAGTGCCCTTCCATAGCCGCCAGCTTGGCGGGTTGCGTATCGGCTACCATTTTTGCCGAAATGTCACCGCTTAGGGGTTGTAAAAGTGCAGCTATAGCGCCTATGCTCAGCGCTATCCGAAGCGCTTTTTTATGAAATAAATTTCCCCTGTCGCCAAGCAACAAGATAGCATGAAGCCCGGCTACGGCAAATCCTGTACTGACAAAAGCAGCCAATACCATATGAAGGGCTTGTGAAGGCCATGCCCGGTTAAACATAGCAGCAACCGGATCGATGTTGATCGCTTCACCGTTAACCCAGTCGAAACCAGCCGGGGCGTTCATCCAGGCATTAGCGGCCACTACAAATATTGCCGAAGCAACACCGGATAAGCCAACAACAACGCCGGTTGCCCAATGAACCCATTTATTCAACCGCTTCCAGCCATACAGAAATAATCCCAAGGCAATTGCTTCAATAAAAAAGGCCGTACCTTCCCATGAAAAGGGCATTCCGAAAATAGGACCGGCATGTTCCATAAAGCTTGGCCATAATAGTCCCAGTTCAAATGAAAGGACAGTACCTGATACCGCGCCGGTTGCAAAAAATATGGCCAATCCTTTCGACCATGCCTTGGTAAGGTCTTTATAAACCTGCTTGCCGGTTTTATTGAATTTATATTCCGAAACAGCCATCATAAATGGCAATGCTATTCCAATGGAGGCAAAAATGATGTGAAACCCCAATGAAACAGCCATCTGTAATCGTGCTGCAAGTAAATCTTCCATTTCCCTTAGTTTACCAAGTTATAACCATCCTTTTCCTTATTGTTACTCGGTAAACAACGGTTTTTTGGAAATGTTTATATAGTTTATAATAATTATAAATTGAATTATTGACACAGAATACTAGTGTTCAAATGATTAAGAAAACCCAAGGCAAAGTTTTATAAATTAAAGTGTTTTCTTTAAAATGTACCTAAAACAAAACAATCTGTTGTTTATCTTTGAAAGAATCACTACTTTTGCAGCTCAACGTGAGCGTTTAATCTGTAAATTTAATAACGCAATGTCAAGTTTGGTTAATATTTTTTCGGGAAGGGCTAGCCGTTATCTGGCAGAGCGTATCGCCGAAAGCTATGGTAAAAACCTGGGCAAGTCGGTGGTCACTGATTTCTTCGACGGTGAATTTCAACCATCTTTTGAGGAAAATGTTAGGGGAAATGATGTGTTTATTGTCCAATCCACTTTTGCCCCCACTGACAATTTTTTTGAGCTTTTGTTGATGATCGATGCGGCAAAAAGGGCATCGGCAAGGCAAATAGTAGCCGTGATCCCCTATTTTGGTTATGCCCGTCAGGATCGAAAAGATAAGCCAAGGGTTTCCATTGGGGCTAAATTGGTTGCCAACTTGCTCACGGCCGCCGGAGTAAGCCGGGTGATCACCATTGATTTGCATGCCGACCAGATCCAGGGCTTTTTTGATATTCCGGTTGATCATCTTTATGCTTCTTCTATTTTTATTCCCTATATCAGGAAATTAGACCTCGACAATCCCATTACGGCATCGCCCGATACCGGTGGAACACGCCGGGCCGCAGCTTATGCTCGTTTTCTGGGTACCACTTTCGTGATTTGTTATAAGCAGCGAACGCAACCCAATGAAGTTGAAAAAATGGCTTTGGTGGGTGATGTGAAAGGCAAAGATGTGATTTTGATCGATGACATTATCGATACAGGCGGCACCATTACCAAAGCCGCCAATATGATGATGGACAAAGGCGCTAATAGCGTGAGAGGGTTTGCAACGCATCCCATCCTTTCAAAAGATGCACACAAAAAAATTGAACAATCAGCGTTTACCGAATTAATCGTTACCGATACCATTCCCCTTGATCATGAAAGTGATAAGATCACTGTTGTATCAACAGCCGACTTATTGGCCGATGTGATCAGCAGGGTACATAATTATGAATCGATAAGTTCGTTATTTCGCTTTGATGGTAAATAAATCAAGTTAAACTAAAAAATCGAATGAGTCATGAAGACAGTTGCTTTGAGCGGTTCTCCCAGAGAGAACGTAGGGAAGGCAAATGCTAAACGACTCAGGAGAGAAGGTAAAGTCCCCGCCGTAATTTACGGTGGAAAAGAACAAAAGCATTTTTATGTGAATGCTATTGAATTCGGCAAGCTTATTTTCACTCCTGATGTATTCTTCATCAACCTTACAATTGACGGAGAACAGCATAATGCCATTATACAGGGTGTACAATATCACCCGGTTACCGACGAAATTTTGCATGTTGACTTTTATGAGTACAAAGAAGGTCAACCGATTGTAATGCGCATTCCGGTAAGGGTTGAAGGTGTTCCTAAAGGTATTCAAAAAGGAGGTATCTTGGCTGTTAAAATACGTCGTGTACGTATCAAGACCCTGCCGAAATTTATGCCTGATGAATTGCACCTTGACGTGAGTGATCTCGACATAGGTGATTCACTCAAGATTGAGGACCTTCCTCAGGAAAATGTCGAGTACCTGGCACGCCCCGAAAATGTGGTTGTTGGTGTAGTCACTACCCGTGGCGCTGCTGCCGAAGCTCTCGACGAAGAAGAGGAAGAAGAGGAAGAAGCAGCCGAAGGTGCTGAAGGCGCCGAAGGCGAAGCTGCCGAAGGCGAAGAAGGCGGCGGAGAAGAGCAAAAATCCGAAGAATAGTCAATAATTTTACCGGATAAAATAGAAGCTGCCCCTGATAGACCATATCCGGGGCAGTTTTTTTATGATATTTCGTTACTTTGCATGAATAAAATGGTGATTTACTTATGAAATATCTGATAATCGGCCTGGGAAATGTAGGGGGTAAATACGAAAAAACCCGCCACAACATTGGTTTCATGGTGGTGGATACCATTGCCGAGCAGGCTAAAGCCGCCTGGCAAATCGACCGGCATGCTTATATTGCCAAAGTAAAATTCAAGGGTAGAACCTTGATCCTGGTAAAACCCACCACCCTGATGAACTTAAGCGGAAAAGCCGTAAAATATTGGATGGATAAGGAGAAAGTCCCGGTTGAGAAAACGCTCATTATTACCGATGATATCGACCTCGAGATGGGTAAATTGCGCCTTCGGCCCAAAGGAAGCGGGGGGAGCCATAACGGCATGACCCATATCATCGAAACCCTTGGAACCAACGAATTTCCCCGCTTGCGTTTCGGCATTGGTAGTGACTTCGCCAAAGGTTACCAAGTGGAATATGTCCTAAGCCGGTTCTCGAAAAGCGAGATCAAGGAGATCGAGCCCCGCATTGATCTGGCCATTGAAATAGTAAAAAGTTTTGTAACGGTGGGGATTAATCAAACCATGAATGAATATAACAGCCGTTAGTCAACTTTTACCGGCTTGAGTCTATCCCTCAGGATTTCAGGAATCTTTTCAATATCAATCCGGTCCTGCTTCATGGAGTCGCGCTCGCGTATGGTTACCGTATTATCTTCGAGGGTTTGATGATCAACGGTAATGGAATAGGGTGTGCCTATGGCATCCATGCGGCGGTAACGCCTGCCGATAGTGTCTTTTTCCTCGTAATGGCACATGTAATCGTATTTGAGGTTGTCCATAATTTCGCGGGCCTTTTCAGGCAAGCCGTCTTTTTTCACCAGGGGTAAAACAGCCGCCTTTATCGGAGCCAGGATCGGTGGTATTTTCATGACAACACGCTCGGAGCCGTCTTCCAGCTTTTCTTCGGTGTAGGCCTGGGTAATGATGGCCAGGAACATACGGTCGAGTCCAATGGAAGTTTCCACTACATAAGGAACATAGCTATCCTGGGTGTCGTTGTCGTAATATTGTATTTTGCGCCCCGATTCATTCTGATGGGCGCTCAGGTCGAAATTGGTGCGCGAATGGATGCCTTCCAGCTCCTTGAAGCCCATGGGGAAATTAAATTCAATATCGTAGGCGGCATTGGCATAATGGGCCAGTTTGTCGTGCTCGTGCAAGCGGAATTTGTCATCCGGTATACCCAATGACTTATGCCACTTAACCCGTTCGTTCTTCCAGAACTCAAACCATTCCATTTCAGTTCCGGGTTTCACGAAATATTGCATTTCCATTTGCTCGAATTCGCGCATGCGGAAGATGAATTGGCGGGCTACAATCTCGTTACGAAAGGCCTTTCCGATTTGGGCAATGCCAAACGGGATCTTCATGCGGCCGGTTTTCTGCACATTCAAATAGTTTACAAAAATACCCTGGGCCGTTTCGGGGCGGAGGTAGATTTGATTGGCGCCTTCGTTTACCGAACCCATCTGCGTTGAAAACATCAGGTTGAATTGCCGCACTTCTGTCCAGTTCTTGGAGCCGGATACCGGACAGGCAATTTCCAACTCTTCGATCAGCTTTTTCAAGTCATCGAAATCTTCGTTTTCCAAATCTTTAACCAAGCGGTTATTGATGGTTTCTATCTGCTCTTTATATTTAAGCACCCGCGGATGAGTGGTTACAAATTGTTCTTCATCAAACTCGTCGCCAAAGCGTTTTTTGGCTTTCTTAACCTCTTTATCGACTTTCTGTTCGATCTTGGCCATGTGATCTTCCACCAACTGATCAGCACGGTATCGCTTTTTGGAATCCTTGTTATCGATCAACGGATCATTAAAGGCCTCGAGGTGACCTGAGGCTTTCCATACACGGGGATGCATAAAGATGGCCGAATCGATGCCCACAATATTCTCATGGTACTGAACCATCGCTTTCCACCAATAATCCATGATATTGGCTTTAAGCTCGCTACCATATTGGCCGTAGTCATAAACAGCACTTAATCCGTCGTATATCTCGCTCGACTGAAAAATAAACCCATACTCCTTGGCATGGGCAATTATTTTCTTAAATAGATCTTCGTGATTTGCCATGGCGCAAAAATATAAAATTTGTTGGTTGCCTTATGTTTATGATATGTTAAATGCCGCCGCCTTAACTGGTAAAAAAGTCAAAGATATTTCCAAGGGTACTGGAATCGCCCTTGTAAAATTCGGTATAACGGCAGCGTGTGCAGGTTACAGCCGTAAATTTTTTATTCTGAATATCAAAGATCTTGGCAAAGGCGCCGCCGGTAGCTCTTATCATATCGGTTTCAAATTGGTGGCTACCGCATTTCGGGCATACGAACTTTTTTCTTTCCATTGCGATTTTATTTTTAATTGCATTGCAAAAAAACAACATAATTTATTAATCTTCAATGCCGGTGCAATTAAGTTTCTAAATTTCGGTGGTTCAAAATAAAAATCTGCTAGAACCGTATCATTACCATATGATACCGATAGATAATACCATTGTTTCGCAGGATATAGCCTCCGTAAAGTTTGTTTGTGACCTTAAAAAGTGCAAGGGGGCCTGTTGTGTTGAGGGTGATGCCGGTGCTCCTCTTGAAAGGGAAGAAGCCGGCATCCTGGCCGATATTTATGAAGACATAAAGCCCTATATGCGTAGAGAAGGTATAGAGGCCATTGAGAAAACCGGGGTCTTCGATTATGACAAAGACGGCGATATGGTTACGCCGCTTGTGGATGGCCGTGAATGTGCCTATGCGATTTTTGATGAGAACAAAGTTGCCGGCTGTGCAATCGAAAAAGCCTATGAAGACGGTAAGGTGGATTTCCGTAAACCCATTTCCTGCCATTTGTATCCGGCCCGGGTTACCATAAACCAACATAATGAAGCGGTAAACTACCACCGCTGGCATATTTGTGAAAAAGCTTTGCTGAAGGGAAGAAGGCTGAACGTGCCGGTGTATAAATTTCTTAAAGAGGCCCTGATCCGGAAGTATGGGAAGGATTGGTATGACGGGCTGGAGAAGTCGATAGAGCATGAACAGGAAAGCCACAAAAAACCTTTATGATTATTTATTTGTGCATTTTAAACTTTAATCCTAATCGCTTCTTCAACTTTAACATCAAATCCTTTACAGATTCATAGCTATTAACTTTACCCTTTTCTACCTCTTTCATTGATTTAAGGGTTTTAATATTAGGTGTCTTTCCTTTAATTTTCAGATTGATTGTTTTTCAAACACATCCTTACATATACCCTAATACAATTGCAATAATAAAAGCGACCAGCAACACCCAAAACACTTCATCAAATGTAATGACCTGTCGCGTTTCCTTTGATTCTTCATCTTCCTCGGTAAACATCTGCCGGCGGCCTTTGAATTTATTACGGGGCATTGGGGTGATTTGCGCCAGGATAAAAGCTATAAGTATTCCAAAGAAAATGATCGGGTACCAGGGAATGCCCCAGGCGGTGGGGCCTATTGGATTGAGCCATAATGAGGCTGCCCAAATGGCCAGGAATAAAATGAGAATAAAGGTAACGATACTTCCCCACGGGCCTTTTTTATGAAATCCCAGTGAAAAGATCAATCCAATAACTACGGCAATTACCAGTGGTACAAGGATTTTAAAAACATTAACAATCATAAGGCTTTTTCACTTTTTACATGCAACCAAAAAATCATACCAACATTACCGGCATTCACCTAAAGAACTGATATCAGCCATCGGGCATGCTTGAAATTATTCCATTTATTTAGCAGGAACTATATGTAAAAATTACCTCATATGATGAAAAAAGACCTTATTGGTTTAGCTTTAATTTCCATTATAGAAGTGTTGCTTGGGGAAGCTAATATTTCTTACTATTGTGATGCTTCGTAGCAGTCCGGAGATTAGGCAAGACAGGAATCATCACATCATCACATTTCCACGTCGTCACATCAATCTCCTACTCCGGTATAGCCTCTATCAGCTTCCGGGTGTATTCGGTCTGAGGGTTGCGGTAAAGTTCATCCGCCTCGGCGCTTTCCTGTATTTTACCGTCTTTCATCACAATAATGCGGTCGCTCATAAATTTTACCACCGACAGGTCATGGGAAATAAAAATGTAGGTGAAATTGAATTCCCGCTTCAGTTCATTCAACAGGTTAAGCACTTGTGCCTGCACCGATACATCGAGAGCCGAAACCGATTCATCGCAAATAATAAATTCCGGTTCCAGGGCCAGCGCCCTGGCAATGCATACCCGTTGGCGTTGCCCGCCACTGAGTTCATGGGGATACCGGTTAAAGTGGTTTTCCGATAGATCAACCCGGTGTAATAGCTCGATGGCTTTTTCCCTGCGTGTTTTTCGCCCCTTGCCAATACCATGTACGTTCATGGGCTCCGTGATCGCCGAACCTATGGTGATGCGGGGATTTAAGGAGGAATAGGGGTCCTGGAAAATGATTTGCAGGTCTTTCCTGAATCTGCGAAACTGCTTTTGGTTCAAATTGCGCAGTTCCTGCCCCTTGTACTTTATACTACCATCCTTTGCATCAATTAGCTTCAAAATGGTGCGGCCCAGGGTGGTTTTTCCGCAACCCGATTCGCCTACCAAACCGAGGGTTTCTCCTGGATAAACCATAAAATTGATATCATCCACGGCCTTCACCCACTCCTTTGTCCGTCCGAAAAACGAGCGTTTATCCGGGAACCAGGTCTGTAGGTTGTTCACCTCAAGCACCGGCGCTTGGACATAAAGCTTTTCATGATTCTTTTTCCGTTGCTCATCCTGTATCTCTTTAAATAAATTTAGCGCTGACCGGGATGACTCTTCCATGAAATCCCCCACCGTTGGAAGGTGCTCGAAGCGCTTGTCCAGCCTTGGCCGGCATGCCAGCAAGCCTTTTGTGTAGGGATGCTTCGGATGATTAAAAAGCTCGTTGGAAACGGCGTGCTCGACAATTTTCCCCTGGTACATTACGGCTATTTCATCGGCGATTTCGGCAATTACGCCCAAATCATGGGTGATAAAGATAATGGCCATGTTGTGCTTTTGTTGCAGGCTTTTCAGCAGCTCAAGTATGCTCTTTTGCACCGTGACATCCAGGGCGGTGGTGGGTTCGTCGGCGATAAGAATGGCCGGATTGCAGGCAATGGCCATCGCAATCATCACCCTTTGCTTTTGCCCACCGGAGATTTCATGGGGGTATGATTTGAAAATGGATTCCGGGCGGGGGAGTTTCACTTCATTGAAAAGATCAATGGTTTTGGCACGGGCCTCCTTTTTGGTTATATCCCGGTGGATGAGCAGGGTTTCCATCACTTGCCTGCCGCAGGTGTAAACCGGGTTCAGCGAGGTCATGGGTTCCTGGAAGATCATGCTGATGTGATTGCCCCGGTAGCTTCGCATGGCGCTTTCGTCGAGTTTTAGCAGGTCAACGGCCTGTTGGTTATCCGGGTTGAATAATACCGAACCGCTATTAATTCTGCCGGGCGGTATGGGGATCAAACCCATAATGGATAAAGCCGAAACCGATTTTCCCGAACCGGATTCGCCCACGATGCCAAGGGTTTGTCCACGTTCAAGGGTGTATGAAATGCCGTCCACTGCCTTAAAGCGCGTTCCTTCGCTGGTGAAGCTAATGCCCAGATTATTTACCTCGAGTAGTGCCATAGTTTTAAAAGAACGAAAATACGAGAATTTGGGTGATATTGGTTGACATACATTACAGTAAATCTTGTTCCAGCCTTTCAGGCTGGCATTACAACGGGGTTTCATATCCACAGGGCGTTGCCCGTCCGAATGAACGAATTCATTCGTTCGGGCGGGCCCTGTGCTATGTTGTTGCAGCCCTTCAGGCTGTGGTAACATCGAAATGCTAATCTTCATCGTCTGATGTATTGTGCTGTGTTGTTTCAGCCTTTCAGGCTGTTTTGAGGGATTACATTTTTGATATGTTTTATAAATCCTCCAATTATGTGATGATCAAAGATTGGCATCTAGCGAACCTGTTTTGGTTCATCAGGGCTAAGTTGAGCC
>JAIPAP010000047.1 GCA_021740045.1 Bacteroidales bacterium | reverse complement strand
CCGTTAAGTGTCGAGCTGGCGTGGATTTGTAATCCATGCCATAAACCCGTGAGCGGATTACAAATCCGCTCAAGCAAGATGGCGGCTATCCAACAGGAATAAACGTTTATAGCGCTTTGCGGAAATTCGCGGGTAATTCGCGGGGATTAGCGGATATTATTTTTCACTATTTTCGCATTCCATAGCAAGAGAATCATCTTCATGAAACAACAAAACAAAGCTTATTTACTTGCTTCGCTGGTGGTGCTTTTTTGGGGGACCATAGGTTCGGCCTTTAAGATCACCTTACGCTATACGGACTTTTTGCAGTTGGTGTTGTATTCCTCGCTTGTTTCCATTGTCTTTTTATTCCTCGTTTTATTGATACAGGGCCGCCTGAGAGAACTCAGCCATTTTACCGGCAGGGAGTGGTGGCACTCGGCACTAATGGGTTTTTTAAATCCCTTTGCTTATTATGTGGTGCTGATCAAAGCCTATGATCTCTTGCAAGCCCAGGAAGCAGTAGCCCTGAACTACATTTGGCCGGTTACGCTTACCCTGCTTTCCATTCCCATTTTAAAGCAGAAAATCGGGTGGATAAGCGTGCTTGCAGTATTGATAAGTTTTTTCGGTACCGTTATCATTATCCTCCGGGGCAATTTTAGTGAGCTAAATTTCACCGATCCCCTGGGAGTGGGTCTTGCTTTGGGTAGCTCCATTGTTTGGGCCCTGTATTGGATCTATAACGTAAAGAGCAAGAAGGAGCCGGTGATCAAACTGTTTGCGAATTTTCTTTTCGGTGGATTATATGTTTTGATTTTAACCCTGTTGATATCCTCGCCGGTTATGACCGACGGCTATGCCTGGCTGGGGGTGACTTACATTGGCCTGTTTGAAATGGGGATCACTTTTGTGGTATGGCTTATGGCTTTACGCCTTTCAACAACCACGGCCAAGGTAACCAACCTGATCTATGTTGCACCTTTTCTTTCGCTTGTATTTGTCCATTTTACAGTAGGTGAAGATATTCTGGTCTCCACTATGGTTGGACTGGTTTTTATTATCGGGGGAATTATCCTCCAGCGCTATGCTGCATCAATTCAAGAATTATTCAAGAGAAGAAAAGGTCATGCATAGATGTATTTATAATTCAGATATTTATGTGAATGAACATTTGTTTTAATCGCACTGTTTTAAAACTGATAAGATAAAAAAAGTGTAGTTTTAAAAGAATTGATGTGATATGAAATACTATTTTAGTAAGAAGTTGGATACCGGATTTGACGATGCTTTGGAAAAAACCACCGAAGCCATGAAATCCGAGGGGTTTGGAGTGTTAACCGAAATTAACGTCAATGAAACCCTAAAGAAGAAGTTGGATGTAGACTTCAGGAAGTACCGCATATTGGGAGGTTGCATTCCACAAATGGCCCATCAGGCCCTGCAAGCAGAAGACAAGATAGGTACCATGCTACCCTGTAATTTTGTTGTACAGGAAACCGGTGATGGAAAAATAGAGGTAGCCGGTGTTGACCCTATGGCATCTATGCAGGCCATCGAGAACAAAGATTTGGAGAAGGTGGCCGGTGAAGTAAATCAGCGGGTTCAGAATGTAATTAACAAACTATAGATCATTTAGGAACTTATTCCCGTAAACCCTGGTTATCTCACCAGGGTTTATTTTTTGGAATAATTTTGAATTTACTGAATAATTACCTTAAAGTTAATTGGGAAAATTTCTTCAGGATAATCAACAGGGGAAATTCGCGGGTATTTCGAATAAATTAGCGGAACGCTTTATAATTTCTGTAGCACCATCAAATAATCCGGAATTGTGTAGTTTTGCCGGAATAAAGGCAGGGCAGCAACCATATAGCAGAAAAGGCGGCAATGAAGAATGAACTTTTAAAAAAGCTGGAAACCAAATATCCGCGTAATTACATTATCAGGCATCCGCATTTTGGCACCCTGATCATTGCCGGATTTTGTTTGTTATTCATGCTTCTATACCGTCCGCTGGATGCTAAGCCTGCACCACCTTTTAATTACTTTCAAACCATCTTGCTCTATAGCCTGGGAGCTTCCGTTTTTGTGATCCTTGGCGTTAAGCTTCTAAATACTACATCCTTTTTCTCCCGGAGAAAGAAATGGACTTTTTTAAAAGAGACGCTTTCTATTATCTTCATCTTACTCGTTTTCGGTATTGGTACCTATTTAATGGGCTTCTTTATTGAGCCCCCGGCTGCAAGATGGAATTTCCCCACCTTTTTCGATTCAGTGTTTTCGGCTTTCCTTATAGGCATTATTCCGGTTTCCCTTTTTACACTGGTGAATTATGCTTACCTGATCAGTAAGGAGCCAGCCGATGTGGAGGAGTTAGTCACAACAAATCAAAATGCTGCACCGAAGCGGGAAAGCATCTGTATCGATTCTACCCTTAAAAAAGAAAAGCTCGAATTTTATTCCGATCAGTTCATTTATGCTGAATCGGATGGGAATTATGTGGTGTTTTACTTGCAGGAAGAAGGACAGGTAAGCCGTAAGGTGATCAGAAATTCCATTAGCAATGTGGAAAAGCAATTGTCAGCCATTCCGCAAGTTATGCGAACGCATCGTGCCTTCATTGTGAATGTAAAGAAAGTTGTTAAAAAACGGGGCAGTATTTCTTCGGGTTATCGCCTCAAACTGCTAAATATTGATGAAGAAGTGCCTGTTTCAAGAAAAAATACCAGTGACTTCGACAGCTTCACGTGAGAAACTAAAGTAAACGTTTTTTACCGTTCATCCCAAAAAACTGCTTTTTGTCACAACTTTCTATAGCTTACTGACAAGAGGTTTACCAAACATCACAAAAAGCTACAGTATATCCCAAAAAGTTGCATGGTATCTTATTGTTTGTTGTATTTGCATGAAAATACAAAACCCAGGCATATGACAAACACAGCATTCAACCCAAACGGAAAAACTGTATTAATGGCATTAATAATGGCATTTTTACTAATAGCAGCAGCAACTTACGGACAAAAACCGGCATCGGTCAGCGGACGTATAATTAATCAAGCGGATGATGATCCCATCTCATTTGCAACTGTCGCATTATACCACTCACCCGATTCTTCACTGGTTGATGGTGTGATCAGTAAAGAAGATGGATGGTTTTTAATCCAATTGGTCCCGGCGGGCAAGTATTACCTTAAAGTAAGCTTTGTAGGATATCAAACGGCTATTTTATCCCTTGATCTTAAACAAGGTGAGAAGTATGACACAGGAAATATACCGCTGACAGAAAAAGCCGTGAACATAGCCGAAACGGTGGTGTCGGCCGAACGGATTAAGGCGAAAACATCCAACGGGAAAACTACCTTCTTTATGAACCGAAAAATGCATAAGGTCTCCAATACCGGTATGGATGTCTTGAAGCATATTCCCGGAATCCAGTTCGATTTCAGGCAGAATATTTCACTGGCGGGCAAGTCCAATATACTTATTCTTGTTAATGGCCGGGAGCGGGATATGCATTACATAAAACAGCTTAATTCCGAACAGATCGATAAAGTGGAGGTGATCCATTCACCCGGAGCCAAATATCCGGCCGAGGTTAACGGTGTGCTGAATGTGGTTTTAAAGAAAAAGGATTCCGGTTTAAAGGGACATGTTTTCGCCGAAATTCCAGGTTCAAAAGATGAGATCTATCTATTCCCTTCAGCCGGATTGAATTATGGCTATAAAGACCTCAGCATTTTCGCTTCCTGTGATGGAGAATTCAGTTATTTTGATATTCATAAAAAGCGAGAGCTGCAAATTGGGAATCAGCACGCTCCGATTGATTTTTATACGGAATCCCAATTCAGGCAGAAAAACTGGTCACATCACATGCATTACGGAATTGAATATCGCCTGAATAAAAAGAATAGCTTGCAGTTTTACGGTTTTTATAATCCCTGGTCGTGGGAACATGACGGGAGCCTTACGATGAAAATAGAAGAAGGGCAAACTACTGCGGAAAAAATAAACGGGCAACGGGAAGATACCGACCGCAATCATAAGCACTATTATTCCCTGCATTATCAGCATGATTTTGATGAAAACGGAAAAACCCTAGCTGTTGACCTGAGTTATTTCACGCTTAATGCTTTTAATAAAACCACGTATAATTATACAGGAGTGGGAAATGATTTTCAGCCTGAACTGATCAATCAAAATGAACCCTATGAAGAAAGAGGCATTCTCCGAGTAGAATACAATTGTCAGTTGGGCAAAAAGACCGGCCTGGAGGCAGGCGGAAAAAGTGTGATGAAGACCTTATTGAATAAGCAAGATGCAGCATTCCGTTATGAGGAAATGCTTCATTCCGTTTACGCTTCGGTGCATTCTAATTTAGATGATTTCAGGTTCAAGGCCGGAATGCGGGCAGAATACCTGGAGCAGGAACTGACAGGAGAATTCAACCGCTCGAAATTAGCTTTATTGCCTCACGCAAACCTGATTTTTAAGCTTGGCAAGATACAGGATATCAGCTTCTCCTATCGCCGTTCGTTGGAGCGCCCCGGTCTTTATGAATTGAATCCCACCCTTAGCGTGATCAATCCCTTTATGATGCAACAAGGCAATCCGGCTTTAAAACCGGCCATTCAAAATAAGTTGGCATTGGAGTATAGCTTACGGCCCAACAATAATTACCTGGCGGCAACTTTGTTTTGGGAAAATACTTCAAATGTGATTGATCGAATGAGTTTTATCAATAATAAGCAACAACTCCAAATAGAAACAGCCAATATGGGGACTATGCGTCAGTATGGCCTGCAACTTATAGGAAGTCTGAAACTGACCGGGCAAATTACCCTTAATCCCTATTTGAAAGGCTACCGGTATAATGTAAGCATGAACCAAGCTGCAATGGAAAAAGGTTTGGATGATAAAAGCGGCTGGGCATACGAATCCGGGCTTTCGGCAATGATGAGCTTTAAACATGATTTTTCCGTTTCTGCCATATTTAGCTATAACAGCCCCCAGCCTCTAATGCAATGCAGAATTTACGAAGATGCCATCTATTTCCTGAAAGTTGATAAAATGATCATGAAAGATCTGAAGATAGGCATTAAAGCTGCCCTTCCCTTTGCCGGTTCTTTTGTTTACCGGGGAAAGGAAAGCCAAAGTGACGATTTTTACCATAAAGAGGAAGGCAAAATACAGATGTCGCCTTTTCCGGTATGGTTCCAATTGAAATATCAATTTAGCCTTGGAAAGAAGCTTAAGCCAAATCAACACAAGCCCGAAGGAATTTATGATACACCTAAAAAGGGGTTTTGATTGGAAATATGAAGTGGTTAAATAATACTTGAAAACTATGCTTTGATAATATACCTTTGGAGAAAGAAGCAAAGAATATGAAAACAATATCACTTAAAATAGAAGAAACTTTTTTTAGAGAAACTGAGAGCATCAGGTTAATGCTTAACAAATCCAGAAACAGGTATATTAACGAAGCCATAGAACATTACAATCGATTGCATAAACGTAATGCACTTGAAAAAAAACTGCAAAAGGAATCAGAAATGGTAAAAGATGATTCAATGGAAGTACTGAAAGAATTTGAAAACCTGGGATATGAGGATTAACCAATTTGAGATTTGGATTGCTGATTTGAATCCTCAAATCCACTTCCCATAATTTTGTAGTTTTATCCTCCAAATACCGGGAAAAACTTAAAGGCAATGATGTTTTTACCGGGAACATTGGAATAGAACCTAAAATGAATATTATGAAATACTTGCAAATAATTAGTATTGCTTTATTGTTTTTAATGCTGAGCTTTATGAATGCAGATGGTCAGGATAGGATTACAGGGCATAATTTCGCCACCCGCTCCGAGGTGATGGCACAAAACGGTATGGTGGCCACCAGTCACCCCTTGGCTACCCAAATTGGCGTGGATATTCTAAAGCAAGGTGGCAATGCCATTGACGTAGCCATTGCCGCCAATGCATCCCTGGGATTGATGGAACCGACCGGTAGCGGGATCGGTGGTGATCTCTTTGCCATTGTCTGGAGCGCCCGGGATGAAAAGCTTTACGGATTGAATGCCAGTGGCCGTTCGCCCGAAAAGCTTAGCCTGCAATATTTCAAGGAAAATGAAATGAAAAAGATCCCGGCATACGGGCCTTTGCCGGTAACAGTTCCCGGATGCGTGGACGGTTGGTTTGAGTTGCATAAGAAATTCGGCAGCAAATCCATGACGGATATTTTGGCCCCGGCTATCGATTATGCCCGTAATGGTTTTCCGGTGACCGAAGTGATCGGACATTACCTGCATAGGTCGGCCTATCATTTTAAGCAATACCCCAATTTTGAGGAGATTTATATGCCTGATGGAGAACCCTTGCGGAAAGGTGATGTTTTCAAAAATCCCTACCTTGCCGACACCTATGAAAAGATTGCCAAAGGCGGCCGGGATGCTTTTTACAAAGGAGAAATGGCCAAAACCATTGCCGGTTTCATTCAATCGCAGGGCGGATTTTTGAGTGAAGAAGACCTCGCCAACCATAAATCGCAATGGGTGGAACCTGTTTCGGCCCATTACCGCGGTTATGATGTGTGGGAATTACCGCCAAACGGACAGGGTATTGCGGCCCTCCAGATTCTGAATATCATGGAAGGCTATAATGTAGCTGAAATGGGTTTTGGTAGCGCCAAATATATTCATCATTTTGTGGAAGCTAAAAAGCTGGCTTTTGAAGACCGCGCCAAATATTACGCTGATCCTGAGTTTAACGATATCCCGGTGGAAGAATTAATCTCCAAAGAATATGCAGAGAAGCGCCGCGAACTCATCAATCCCGACCGGGCAGCCAGAAACTACGATGCCGGTAAACTCGAACAAGGCGAAACCATTTACCTTACCGTGGCCGATAAGCACGGGAATATGGTCTCCCTAATCCAAAGCAATTACCGCGGTATGGGATCGGGCATGGTACCGCCCAAACTGGGGTTTATGCTTCAGGACAGAGGTGAGCTGTTTTCACTGGAAGAAGGGCATTACAATGTGTATGAGCCAGGTAAACGGCCTTTCCATACCATCATTCCGGCCTTCATTACCAAAGACGGCAAACCTTATATCAGTTTTGGCGTGATGGGTGGTTCTATGCAACCCCAGGGTCATGCGCAGGTGGTGATGAACCTGATCGATTTTGGAATGAACCTTCAGGAAGCCGGCGATGCACCCCGTATTCGTCATGGCGGTTCATCACAGCCCACCGGCGGGCAAATGACCGATGGGGGAGAGGTAAACCTGGAATCGGGCTTTGATTATGAAACCATTCGCACCCTGATGCGTAAGGGGCATGCCGTGAAATACAACATAGGAGGTTATGGCGGTTACCAGGCCATTATGTGGGATGCTGAACACAAGGTTTACTACGGGGCTTCCGAATCACGTAAGGACGGGCAGGCTGCGGGGTATTAATCTTCAATTTTCCTTCAAAGTTGACCCTTATCTTGCATAATTATAATTTTGTAAAATGAAGATCTTAATTATTGAAGATGAAAGGGATTTGCTCGATTCCATTGTTAGCTACCTTAAAGGGGAGGGATTTTTATGCGAACAGGCCCCTGATTATTTAACTGCCGAAGATAAACTGGCGGTTCATGAATACGACCTTGTTATTCTCGATATAACGCTTCCGGATGGAAATGGATTGGAGTTAATTAAAAACATCAAAAATCTTCATACACAAACTGGCATATTGATCATTTCGGCGAAAAATTCACTCGACGATAAACTCAAAGGTCTTGATTTTGGAGCTGATGATTACATTACTAAACCCTTTCATTTAGCTGAGCTAAACTCCAGGATCAATGCCATCAACCGGAGAAGAAATTTGCAGGGGAAGGAAAGGCTCACCTTTCATGAGATCGAAATTGTTACCTCGGCAAAACAAGTGTATGTTAAGGGGGAAGAAATGGATTTAACTAAAAAAGAATATGAGCTTTTGCTTTACTTGATCATTAACAAAAACCGTGTAATTACCCGTGAGGCTGTTGCAGAACACCTTTGGGGTGATCAAATTGATTTTGTTGACAATTATGACTTTATATACACTCATATTAAGAACCTGAGACGAAAAATCAGGGAAAAGGGTGGTGAAGATTATTTAAAAACAGTTTATGGTATGGGATATAAATTTACCGAAAAATGAAATTGTTGCAAAAGACAAGTCGTATTTATTTGGTGATGTCCAGCGCAATTCTAATTCTAGCCGGCCTGTCACTATATTGCCTGATGACGGCCTTCTTCGAAGATGAAATAACAGAGAAATTGTACATAAACAAGCAACGTATCAGTCAAAAGTTGGCTAATGGAGAAAAAATCACAAACCTCCCTCCGGTGATGAAAATTGAGATCTTATCAGGAAACCATGCAAGTAAGTTAATAATAAATGATACCACCTTGTATGATCCTATTGAAAAGGAATCGGAATTGTTTAAGGAACTAATATCAATAGAAAACATAAACGGGGAAACGTATCGCATCACTCTCAGGCAGATGGTACTTGAGCCTCATGATTACATCGGAAATATTGGTTTAACTTTGGGGGGCGTGCTTGCTCTCCTGTTTATGGGTTTGTACCTTATTAACCACTACATTTCCAAAAACACCTGGAAGCCTTTTTACCAAAACCTCGAAATACTAAAATCATACTCATTGGAGAAAGAGCAGCCCATCCAACTTAAAGATTCCGGTATCACTGAGTTTAAAGAATTGAATCAGGCCATTTGTAAGCTTACTGAAAAGATCAAGACTGACTATCAAACATTAAAGGAATTTACAGAAAATGCTTCACATGAAATGCAATCCCCATTATCTGTTTTGCATACAAAATTAGAGGAAACAATACAGCATCCGGAGTTAAGTGAAGATCAGCTTAAGCAGATCAACAAAGCGCTTGTGGCTGCAAGGCAATTATCACGCCTTAATCATTCTTTATTGCTTTTGGCCAAGATTGAAAACCGGCAATTTTCTCAAGCTGCGGAAATCGATATGGCTGAAGCTCTCACTAATACGCTGAAACTTTTTGAAGATTTAACGGCAACTAAAAATATTACTATAGAAAAATCCCTTGAAAACAGGGTGCTTGTTACAACAGATCCATTATTAGTTAATACGCTACTTTCCAATCTAATAGGTAATGCGATCAAACATAATGTTAGCAATGGAAAGATCAGAATTGAACTTAATAACAATATGCTAAAAATAGGCAATACCGGCCCAACTTTGAATTCCCCGCCGGATAAAATGTTTGAGCGCTTTGTGAAAGGGGTGCCATCATCCCGATCATTGGGATTGGGATTGGCTATAGCAAAAAAAATATGTGAAATCAAAGGTTGGAAAATCAGCTATAACTTGTATAATGAATGGCATGAAATACGGATTTTGTTTGGGTATTTTAAAGAATAAAAACAATCCCCAAATATTTCAGATAGCATTATATCCACAGAATTTCTTCAGAATCCTGTATTATTTTTGTTCAATACTAATTAAAAACAGATCCTTATGAAAATATTGATGATTTTAATAATGATGGCTTTTCTTGCTGCCTGCAGCAATGATCAATCAAAAACAGTCCCTTCGGATGATGTCCCGGAAAGCATTATTAACAGCTTTAAATCCCAAAACCCCGAATACAGTGATGTGGAATGGGAAAGAGAAGATGGTTATTATATTGCCGAATTTGAGGTGAACGGTAAGGAAAAGGAAGTGGTTTATGATAAGGACGGGAACCAGATTTTTACCGAAATTGAAAGTGAGGAAGGTGAAGACGATGATGAAGAAGGTGAAAATGAACATGGCGATGACAATGACGAAAACGAGCGCGAGATTGACCCCAATGAGCTACCCCAGGTTATTAAAAGTGATATTCAGAACAGATATCCAGACGCTAAAATGCTCGAAGCCGATGAAATCACCCATCCGGATGGAGCCATCACTTATGATGTGGAAATCAAGCATAATAACCAGATCATTGAGCTTATGTATGATGCCAGGGGTGAATTTTTGGGAATAGAGGAAGATTAATAACATAAATCAATACGATATCATTACCTTTTTGCTAAGCATTTTAGCTGTTGTATTGGTTATTTATTTTTTCTATAAGGCCTTTCTTAGAGTTGGATTATAACATGCTTTTATCTGAAATAAATTTCTATTTATTTAGATTATATATGAATTATCACATGTGAACTATATAAATAATTGAAAAATAATACTATGTATTCGGTAATATAAAACCTAATATTCTATTAACAAACAGCATTTCCGTTTTTTCTATTTTTGATCCGGGACATAAACTAACTAAAGACTAACTAACATGTATTTGATCAGCTCATTGGGGATGAGAGCAACCCTTATATCAGCCATTTTCTGTTTCATATTGTCATTTTCATACGCGCAAACCACAGGTGATCATCATCTTACTGTTTCGGATCGTATAAGCACCGAAAGACAAGCAGCATTAAAGCTTACGGACTCGATAAAGCACTATTTAAAAACGAAACCCAATAAGGCTCATGAACTGTTTCACCGGGTTATTACCCAATATGGGGAACAACTTACTACAAAGGAAAAGACATCGTTGATGCTGACAATGTCCAAATCGATGGCTTTAACGCACACCTTCCTGGCCCGGCAGTTGGCAGAAAGAGCATGGCATATGCTACGGGAAAACGGGAAAGAGTTTGATCACCTGAACGCAGCTATTCTGGATGCACTTGGATTTACCTACCTGGCCGAAGGTGCTTTTGACAAAGCTATCAACCCATATACAAAAAGCCTGAAATATACCCTTGAGGCTGAACCGTTAAATGCTATGTTGCTCCAAAAGGCTTATTCGAATCTGGCCATGAGCTACAACTTTTTGCAAAATGCCGACTCAGCATTGAAATACAGTCGCTTAGCCCTAAAAACAGTTTTAAAGGACACAAGCAATAATCCTGAAGGTGAAGCCTCGAATTACGGTAACTTTTCCAGGGCCCTTGCCCTGAAGGGAAAGATTGATTCAGCCATTATGCTTAGACAGAAGTCTTTGGAAATTAATAAGGAACTATTTGGTCCCAAGGCGCATAAAACCGCTACATCCTATTATTACTTAGGGAATTTGTATTTTATGAAAGGTGAGGCTGAAAAGGGACTGAATTACGTTGAAAAATGCATGCTCACCAATTTCCCGGATGAGGGTCTCGACCATGATTACCATTACCTTCCGCCCAATTTGGGAAATCATACCAACACCAGCGGTGTATTGCAGCCATTAATGCTCAAGATAGATTTTTTCGAAATCTTGTTTGCACAAAATAAAGACGCCACTTGGTTGAAGCTGGCTTTAAATCATTACAAAGCAATGGATACCTTGGTTAACATACTGCAGCAAAGCCAGACGGAAGAAAACCTGCCCCGCCTGATGGCAATTAACAAGGCCGGATATGAAGAAGCTATTAAGCTGGCCTGGCAATTAAAACAGATTGATTCCACCTATGATTATCGTAATGAAATTTATGACTTTGCCAGCGCTACCAAGGGATGGTTATTAAGCTACCAAATGCATAAGACGAAATCATCAAACAGCTTGAGAGAGGCAAACTCAATGGAGACAGAGCTCGAGAAAGAGTTGCGGGAAATACAAAACCAGGCACAGGTCACTTCCGGTAGTGATAAAGATTCACTGGAGCTTCTTATGCTGGCTAAAAAGACAAAATTAATAGGGATTAAAAATACCATCAAAAGCCAATCGGAACAAGGGGCCGGTGTGGATCTTAATCGCTTCAATATTAGCCTGGAAGAGATCAGGAAAAATCTGAACGAACATGAGGCCCTCATCGAATATACCGAAGCCGGTGAATACCTCAATATTTTTTGCAGTACCGCCTCGGAAACTGTTGTTAAAAGAATTGAAAAGGATGAAGATTTTAATTCGGCTTATCGCGATTTTCTCAGGGGTATAAAAACGGGATCAACCAAAATGAAATACAAGCTCACCCAATATCTTGTTGAGCCCATTTATAACCAATTGGCCCATAAGCAAAATCTGATCATTATCCCCGACAATATACTGCACAACATACCTTTTGAAGCCTTGAACATTCCCGGGGAAAACCGGGAAATGATAAATGATCATGCCATTACCTATCATTATTCAGCACGGCTGTGGGCCGATTCGAGGCGCAACGTAGAGGAACGGGAGGAGTTGGCGGTTACCCTCTTTGCACCGGGCTTTATGAAGGAAGAATACGCCGAACTGGCCGGGAACAATACCTACCGAAGCCTGGAAGTGCTGGCCGAGGAAGGTATTATTAATTTGAATGAATGGGAATTGGTTTCCTTACCTCATTCAATACACGAAGTTGAGGCCATTGATGAAATGTTTGGGATCAATGGTTTTAAAACGCAGATGATAACCGGTGCTGAAGCCACTGAGGAAAATTTCAGGCAGTTGCCTTCTTCACGCATCTTGCATGTAGCCACTCATGGGGTTTCTTCAAAAGACAATCCTGCTTTTTCGGGTTTGTTTTTCAGTCAACCCGAAAAGGTTTCAAAACAGCATGACAAAGACGGATTTTTGTTTGTGAATGAACTTTTTTCCATGCAACTAAATACCGACCTGGTGGTATTAAGTGCTTGTAAAAGTGGAACCGGTAAAATCCTGGAAGGAGAGGGGGTGTTTGCCCTTCCGCGCGGATTTATTTTTGCCGGTGTACCCAACCTGATTGCCTCTTTATGGAAGGTTCATGATGAAAAGACCAAGGACTTGATCACCGCATTCTATAGCCATCTGCTTAAAGGAGATAGCTATTCCGATGCCCTGCGGCAAGCCAAGCTGGAAATGATCGAAAAAGGTGAACTGCCCCTCGACTGGAGTGGGATTGTGCTGATAGGGCGGTAAAACAGATGCCTTTTCACCATTCGGGATTGCATGTCGCTTAGTTAAGTAACTTTTGTCATTTACATTTGTTCGACGTTGTCGGGAGCTTCGCACGCTGACAAGTCTGCAATACTGCTAAGCTGTCATCGTCTAAAGACTTGACAGCGTTAATTAAATGACATTGATTCGGGGTTAGTAGATTTATTTGTACATTGTGCTTGTATTTACAATTAATGATCATGCAGTTTACATTAATTAGTAATACTAACCTTATTTCTTCAAATGAGATGTGAAGAAATCCACAACTTCTTTTTTAACTGCTTCCGGGTGTTCATGTCCAACACCGGGATAAGATTTTATTTCCGCATTGATCTGAAATTTATGGTAAAGCTCCCGGCATTTATTCCAGCGCTTGGGAAACATTTCCTTTCCAAGCACTTCAAAGATCACTTTGCGTTCGCTTTCATCAAAGGCATCATCATATGGGATGGCATCGTTATCGTCCAATTCTCCGGCAAATAGAAATTGTGGCAATTTCTTAAAAGCATCAATATTGAATTTTTTTCCACACAGGGAATCGAAATCCATAATCCCGACCGGATAATTCAGCGCAACTCCATTTAATTCATCTGCCGGCAACATCAGTAAACCATTAAGTCCGCCTGCTGCGACCGCTTGCAGATGTTCAGGATGAATAAGGCTAAACCGGTTGGCGAAGGTCCCCGAGGCTGAAAAGCCTGTCATCAGTAACTTATCATTCACTGTAAAACCTTTATCCTTCAGGATTTGAGAAGCATCTTTTACCATGGCAAGCAATTGCAGGTCGATACGTTCAAGATTGGTTCCCTTTTCCAGCATCACATCCCGGTCCAGGGAATGGGTGTAGGTTTTCCAGTTGGTTCTGGAGCGTGGAAATACCGGGACCAGCAGGGGATATTTTAGTTCCCGGGCTACATAATTCCCGATATAGTAGTCTTTTGTGGCAGTTCGCCTGGCTTTTTCCAGATGCTTTTGAAGATCATCGTCCACAAAACCCGAATTATTGGGTTCAACAATAAGGTGGACTTCTACAGCGCCGGACATATTATCAGGCAGAAATAAAAAGTACGGATAATGAAAACCCTTTTCAGGGTTGGCGTTAATAGTAACCAACTCGCCGTTTATATTTTCACGGCATCCCGAAAATGCAAACAGCATTATCAGCGCAAAATACAAGAGAACTTGTTGTTTTTTCATGTTTCAGTAGTTGTTAAAAATCTTTGGCGGCGACAAAAATAGTTGATTTGATTAAAATTTGTCGTTATATTTACAGTGTTTTTCAGCCAATCTTTAGCAATGAAAATGATCATTAAATAGAAACCAAAACTCAGGCATATGAAAACCCTTATTGTAACTATCCTGGTTTTATTTTCATCCTTTCTATCCTATAGTCAAAATCCTTATCAGATCGTAGATTCTACCAAGCAATGGAGTACGGTTTATGTGGGATTTTGGGCATTTATGGTGGCTCACTGTAGTACCGCCGGTTACCAATTTCATGATGAAGTCCAAATGGGCGAACATACCTACCTGAAAGTATGGGAAGCCACAGACTCATTACAAAGCGAATGGGTGAATATTGGGTATATCCGGGAAGACACAACGACCGGGAAAGTCTATTTCGGAACGAATGAAGATGGGATGCTCTATGATTTTAACTTGGTGGAAGGGGATAGTGTTTATATCTCCAATTATTATTTGGATTTTAGCGATGTGCTTATGATCTGCGACAGCATCGATACGATTAGCATCAATGGTAGCCTCAGGCAACGGTACCATTTCACCCCCGGCTTTGGTTCCGACGAAATTGTTGAAACCTGGATTGAAGGAATAGGTAGCGAATTCGGGGTGTTGAATAGTGGCTACGTTGCTGCCCAGCTTGTAGGAGGTGTTTCCGAATTATTGTGTCATTACCAGGATAATGAACTGATATACCAAAGTCCGAAGTTTGATTCATGCTACTATGATGATTTTTACCCCAAGATCATCACCGAAGATGTTGACACAGCATACATGGATACTTACTACGAATTCCAGCTTGAATTATCGGATACCACCAATATCGATTCTGTATACTGGTATGAATACAGTATTCCGGCAGGTTTCTCTTTTGATCGAACCACCGGCACTATCTACGGGATGCCGGCAGATACTGGTTCGGATAGTTTTGCGGCACTTATTTATAATGGGGATATCGGATACATTACCGATATACTAATCGATACACTGGTTATTATGCTTCCGACCAATATGAAAGAGAACTCGCCCAAAACCGATGTTATGATCTATCCGAATCCTTGTTCAGGAGCCGTGTTTATTGAACCGGGACGGCAATTGAATTCAAAGGAAATCAGGATGGAACTTATCAATTATGCAGGCGCAGTGCTCCAAAGGAGAACAATCAATCAATCCCAAAAACTAAACACGATAAGCTATCCGGAAGGGATTTATATACTGGTATTAAAAGATTTGAATAACAAGGTTATAACGACTAAAAAACTGATAATAGATCATAATTTTTGAGACTAAGGTATAAGGTCTAAAGTTTAAAGTCTAAAGTCTAAAGTCTAAAGTTTAAAGTTTAAAGTTTAAAGTTGGGGATGCGGGTAACGGCACAATATTTCAAATTCCGAAAGCTTAATTTCTAAATTCATAATTATAAGTGTCTTGTCACAAGGCAAAGAAGCTTAAACACTCACCATTCTGCAATCTCCAATCCACAATCCCCATTCTAAAATCACTCACCGCTTTGCTTTTCAGTCTCTTCGTCAAAAAACCAGTCACTCTCCGCCTTCTTCGCCAACAAATTCATAGGCGCCTACGTCCGGGCCTTCGTCATTGATGCGGCTGTTGCCGCGAATATCTTGCTCAATGATATATTTGGGATTTACAGGCGCTGAATTGATCACTTCCATGCTGCCGGCATTGCGGGCAACGGGAAGGACGGTGTCCATGGGTAGTGCACTGTAGGATTCTTCCGGTTTAAAGGAGTTGATATAGGGATCATCCGAAAGGTTTTGCTGGGTTTGCAGCAGGCAATTCTCAAAGGTGTAATTAAACACCCCGCCTTGTTCCGATTTGTCCAGCAAAATTTCTTCATCATGGCTGCCGATGACGGTACAATTACCAAAATAAGCTTTTTCCAGGGCGCGGGTATGGATGGTACCCGCCGTATCTTCATAATAATTATTTAACAGCACCGAAGGTGTTTGACGGGCATTATAGCCCCAGAAATTACTCACCGTACAATGCCTGAAGTCATATTCACCGCCTATGGAAAGCGAAATGGCATAATAGCCGCAATTGCGGAAAACGGAGTTGGTGGCTTGTACATAAGACCCCTGTGCCAGCAGCCCGATTCCACGGGCATTTTCAATAACGGTATTGTTCAGGGTAAGCGTGGGCTGCCCTGAATCACCCAGTGTGTCTACCTGTATGGCCACATCGGCATTGCGGATATTGGCATAATTGATCTCGTTTTCCTTGCTACCTACCGTAAGAATGATCCCCCGCCATTGTCCGGGCACATTGCGGTAGGCCATATCCAGCCGGTCGCCGGAAAAGACCACCGAATCGTTGATGGTGCCATTCACCTTTAGTGTGCCTTTGCTGATGTACAAAAAGGCATTTTTATGAAAATGCACCCGGGCTCCGGCTTCTACCGTTAAGTTGTATCCGGTGGTATCGGCAAAGAAGCCATAGATCACATGAGGCTTATCATTGCTCAGCACGTAATCGCTTCCCAGTATGGCATTGCGGTAAAAATAAGCATCCTGTCCCCAGGCTACCAGGTCCACATCCTGCAGGTTGCCATTGGTCTCGAACATAATGGAATCGGTTTCGATAAGGGGACTGTTTTTATTGGTGGGGTCGATGGTGGCACGCACAAAAACAAAAATGCTGTCGTTGCCCGGTATCTCAATATCGTTGACGGAACTAGCCGGCTCACCGTCGACATTAATGCTAAAGGGCGAAGTAGTACCCCGTGCAATACTGATGTTGGAAACACGCACCTTTTCATCCGAAGGGTTATACACATGCAATTGCTTGGTAACCGTGCCTATGGTGGTAAACACCGTATCAAAGAATACCGTATCGGTCGAAAATTCCAGTTTCACCGAAGGGTTGGTATTGATGACCTCATCCTTACGGCAAGAAGAAAAGCTTATTGCAATTGCAAGAATGATAATGACCAAGGCACTTGTAACAGGCAGAGAAAACCGGCTATTCATGAATATTGTTTTTGTTTGTCAGTAATAAAATACGTCATACCGGCAGAAATATTGTTTTCGATCAACGCTTCAACCCGCTTATTTCCCTGTCCTTTCACCCGCTTGGCTTTTTAGGCCTGTTATGCTGATAAGCGATTGCTTTGAGCAAGGTGGTGAAATTATTTTAAAAAATACAATCATCTGGAAGTCCATTGTTAAATTTTCTGTGATATGATTTTATATTGAAATATTAAACTTACCGGAAAATAGCATTTGCCGGTGAAACATGCTAGCGTCATGCATTGAGGATAATGCGAGTGAAACCGCTAATCAATGCCCGGGAGCATATTTATTACGCCGTCCCTTTAAAATCAAAACTCAGCTTGGTTTGGATGTCGGAGATTTGAGAAAAGATCTTTTTCAGGATGGATATTTCAAGTTCGGTGAGTTTATTAATATCAATTTCATTATTCACCGGCTCATTGGATGAAATTTTTGCCGTTTGTGCCTTAAACCGCTGAGCCATCAGATGATCATAGGCCTGTACCAGTTCCTCATAAAGCGATGTGTTCAAAACCGCCATTTCCTTCAGCGTATGCAGTCGCTCCAGGGTATTGGTCTCAGTTAATTGATGCTGAAGGGCATAAATACGGGCAAAACCGCTTATGGGCATGATCACCTTTTTAATGTCGAAGCTATCTTCATCCGGGCTACTACCAAGGATACCACCTTGCATGCCGGGTAATTTGATCTTTATCACATTCTGGGCCAGATGCTGCAGGAACACTGCTTTGCCTTTCGACCTGGAATTTACATGCTCTCTTAATTCATCCACCAAATCGGAATTCCCGTAGATATACCTGAAATCGAAGAAAATGTTGACTTCCAGCAGGCTTTGCGGATTACCATCGTTGATCCAATCGGAAAAGTATTGTTTCCACACCCCAAGCTTTTGCCGCCATTTAGGGTTTTGTGCCATTACATCGCCCTTGCAATATTGAATGCCAATGTCATCAAGGTGTTTATTGATGCGTTTAGAGAGATTTTCAAAATAGTCATTGCGCTTTTCTTCATCACCCCCAGTATGATCTGCAAGGATAATCCCGTTATCCTGGTCGGTGGCAAGGCTTTGCTCTTTGCGACCCTCGCTGCCCATTACAATAAAGGCGAAATCACAAGGCGGTTTTCCGATCTCTTCAAGGGTCAGCTCGATCACGCGATTGGTTATGGCATCGGTAAGCGAGGTGACAATGCGGGTGATATTCCAGGTATGGGCACCGCTGTCGAGCAGCGATTGAACAATAACCGGAATTCGTCCGTGAACCCGCTTAATACCCGAAATATCTTCTGCCTGTTCAATTTCCTTTACCACGAAACTCAATGCATTATGCTGCATGTTAAGCATATCGTCCTTGCCAATGATGCCAATAATTTCACCTGTAGCATTTTTTACGGCCAGGTGGGAAATATTTTTATTATTAAAAAACAGGGCTGCTTCATAGATCAACGTTGTATCAGTAACAGTGTTTACCGGGGCCGACATGATCTCCATAACCGGGGTGCCGGAGGCGAGTCCCTGCGATAAAACCCTTTTCTTAAGGTCACTGTCATTTACTACACCAACCAATGCCTTACCCAGCATAACAAAAATCACATTCTTGTTCTTACGGGTCATCAATTTAGCTACTTCACCTACGGTATCGGTCATTTTGCAGGTAAGAATATCCTGGATATAATTACGAACCGGTTGGTTCATCAGCAGGAGGGAGGTTTGCAATTCACTGGCAAGGTGCTCGGTTTCACGTATCAGTTTCACGTGGCGGGGCATTTCTTTACAAACAATCACATAATTGTCTTCTCCGCCAAGTTTCACCTTCGAGACTGATAAAACCACCTCCGGCTTTTCCCGGAGGTTGCATTTGATCACAGTATCTACCGAAACCGAGATGCCCGAGTCGTTTAACTTGTTTTTCACCTCTTGCCAATCGATGTCGAATAATTCGCCAATGGCTTTTTGCTTAATGTCTGGCCCGCTGCAACCCGCCATATAATTGAATTTCTGGTTGGAGAAAATAATCTCATCATTATGCAACATTAAGGTCCCTTCGGTTGATGCTTCCACCAGGGAGCGGTACTTTTCCCTGGATGCCTTGAGGCTTTTCTCAGCTTCATTGCGTCTTTTGTCAATTCGCAGGCTTTGTTTCACTATAAGAAACAGCAAAGCAGCAATCACCAAGGTGATCACCGATGAAATTCGCAGCAGGCGGCCGCGCAGTGCCCGCAATTCCTGTTGTACATCATCCAGGTAAATTCCGGTGCCCACGATCCAGTTCCATTCAGGAAAACCTTTAACATAGGAAAGTTTGGGAACAATGCGTGTTGAATCGTCTTTCCATTGCCACATGTAGTTAATAAAGCCTTTGCCTTTTTCTTTAACCTTGTTTACGGCCTTAACAAACAGGCGAGTGCCCTCCGGGTCGGTGTAATCCGTAAGGTCCTCACCGTTAAGCTCAGGACGATAAGGATGCATGATCATACGGGGATGCATATTGGTGATCCAAAAATAGTCTTTCCCGTTTTCGCCATACCGCATAAGTTCTATCCTGGAGGCTGCCAATTGCTTTGCTTCTTTAAGGGTGTAAACCGAATCGACATAATCCCGGTGGTATTCCTCAATTAGGCTCCAGGCCGTGTTGGTCAGTTCACTGAGCATTTCCTTTTTACTATCCATCAGGTTTTTTTCAAAAACCGGAATAATGATCAGGTAAATTGAAATGATGAACAAAACAATGGTGAGTATAGAAGGCAGGACTATACTCATAAAGAATTTACGGAAGATTTTTGTGTTCATCATTATTTCAAAATAAAATGCTATAAGCGTTTAAAATCCACTTGTTGCTTTTCACTGTCAAAGATAAGAAATCCATTGCTATTTCTTCCGTTTGCAATAGCAGGGCTAGCAATGCAAATAGGATTCGCTGTTATTTTTTTCTTTCCAAATCCTGGTTTGATTATTTTCCCGCGGCTGGCCATAAATATTCCCGGTTGATGAGCATGGCCGGTAAAACTGATGGTGCATTGCTGTTGTTCCATAAAATCAAAATGAGCCTGCATGGCTTCCGGGGTTTCCACAAAATGTATCTCCATTCCCGTAATGTTCGGATAAAGGTAATGCGAAAACAATATATGGTGATCATCAACAGTCATTATCCGGTATTCGGGCAAAGTGTTGATAAAATCGATATCTTTCTTTGAAAACAAGGGCTGCAACTCATTTTCCTCATGTAACCATACTTTTCCTTCGGCCAGGAATTTCTTTTCAACATAGGCCATATCATGCCAATCATCAGGGAACTGGAAATGGCGTGTAACGGAAGGGATTCGTTTAACCGCCGCCAGATCGTGATTTCCAGGAATGATAATCTTGCAATGCTTGCGCAGCAATTTCATGCATTCATGACCATTGCGATGATGGTGATAATTGTAATGTGCAATGCTGAACCCCGCAATATCACCAAGGCAAACCACCTCATCGCATCCGGCTTTGTCGATCTTCTTCAAAGCCAGTTGGAGGCTCACTATGTCTTCGTGTATGTCGGATATTACGGCAATTCGCATGGGTGAAAAAATGTGCCGGCCTGCAATCATGCGAAGCCGGCATTATTTGATAATTATGATTTTTAAAAGAAATAATATGTGGCCAAAAGCACCCTGATGTTATCGACGGTATAGGTGTTTTGGGGTATACCATCCGAATCATAAGTACCATCGCCATATTCTGCTGATGTATATTCAAATTCGGTTGAGAACCTGAATTTACCTGAGTTAAACATAATCCTGGGGCTTACCCGGGTTACGCCGGAAATATTGGGCGCCAGTCCGTAAACCTGGCCAACAATGGGATTGGCAGTGCCGTTGTTCATATTCATGCCGGCAAACAAGCCCACCTGAACCTTTTTTCCATTGGTATGTATATCGGTCCAGAACGCCAGGTTGGAAAAGGGCGTATACTCGTATTCGTTGGTGGCCACATTGATATCGGAAACTGCATAGCCTCCAAAAAACAGTACATTAGCCATATTCTCACCATAAACTGCTTCCAGTTTAACCGTTACGGGGCTGGTTGTCCATTTGGCATAGGCCAGGGCCGAAATCCCGCTAACCAGTTTATCCGTTACCAGGTTCGAATCCGTTACCAGCCGGGGTTGTATAGCCAGGTATCCCACCCCCGCACCGGCTGTAAATCCGGTGCCATCCTCATTTTTATTGGTATATTGCAGTTGCGCATGCAAGGATGGCATCCCGGCATTTCTTATAAACTGACTGCTTACCATCGTATTCCCGGTGGGATCGGTCCAGCGGCTGGCGAAATCGCGTTCGGAAAAGGCCACGCCAAAGAGTTTCCAGTTGCCGAAGTGCTGTGTGAATCGAATTTGTGGATTGCGTGAAAAAGGCTGAATGCCCGAACCGGTATTGAATGATACCACGCCCGGGAAACAGGCCGGAACAAACATCGGATGCCAGTATTGCCCCATAAGTAATTCCGATTTTTCCCACTTTAATTTAACAAATGCATGCCGCAGCCTAAAGCCGTTAATATCTGGATTGGTATGACCGAAAAAGGCTCCCTCGATCACCCCGGATGTTTTGGCGCCAAAAGCATCGGGACCGGTAATTTTTCCGGTTAGCCTCGATTGGATGGATAAAAAGTTAAAACTGGCTTCTGCATTAATATCATCTCCGTTTTTATCCAACGACTCCGCTGCCGGCCAGAGCAAAAAGTGCCCTTCCCGTGCATTTACCGTTTGCCGGGTGTCATAGAAAAAATCATTTTTTACAAAGCCGCTGAATTTAATCCCAAAGTCAGGGGCTTTATCCTGTGCGAAAAGACTACACGAAATGATCAATCCGAGTTGTACTAAAATCAGTTTTCTCATAATCCCATGTTTTATTTTTTATCTTTTTTTGGTGGAAACATTTTTTGAATGAAATTTCGTTTTTTGATGGGCTTACCCAATAAGATGTTTAGGTTGTTTTCGGCTGTCAGGTTGCGGTCCCAGAGCTCAATCGCTTTTTGATAAGACCGTATTGCCTCCTTATACAACTTTTGATGACGCTGAATAATACCGCGGTTGGTATAACTGACCGACAGTCTTCGCGCGGTTTCAAATTGGGCGTCGGTAATTTCCTCAATCCGTTTTTCCAGGAATTTTTCTTGTTCCTGATCTTCATATGCGGTTAAGCCCGATAAAAAATCTTTACGTATCATGGTTCTGACCCGGGCCGGATCTTTATTTTCAAAGCGGTCTATCCAGTTATGGTATATCTCCAGGCTTTTGTCAACATTGTGGTTAGCCAGTTGTAAAAGGCTGTCCTTTGTATAAATACGGTAAAGCACATTATCGGCCGGCAGGTGAAGGCTGTCTCTATGCAAGGCTAACGTCAGATAGGCGGCCGCCCGGTTGTTATACAAAACGCCCTTCTCAAATGATTTACGGTAATGCTTGATGTTGTTGTATGCCCCCTCAATGGAATCCAGCAGCCTGAAGACCCTGATAAAATCGTTACTGCCGGCATACCGGTCAAATTGCCCGTATGCTTTCCTGATACCGGTTACCCTGGGATCAATCGCACTGTTTTCCCGGTCATAATACAGATGTGATACAAAAAAACCTGAAGCAACAAGGGCAATCATCGCCAGGATGAACACCCTTGTTGATTTGTTATGGAATAAATTCATTAAGAATGTACATTTTCGATTAAGAACTTTCTGATTTCAAGGGGTGTTGGTGTGGTTAGCTTGGATACGATGATGTTGGCAATAATCGCCAGGGGTGCTCCTATCCATGCAAAATACCAGGCTCCCAGCCAGTAGCTAACGAAGTCGTAATAGGGGAGAGAATCACCAACCAATGAATAGGTGAGTGACACCGCCGAAACGAGCAAGCCCACTATCACACCGGCCACTGCACCCTGACGGTTGGAACCGCTCCACCAAATTCCCAGTAAAAACAAGGGGAAGATGGTACAACCGGCCAGTGAAAAGGCAATTGCCACCAACTGCCCGATCAGTGCCCATTGGGGTAATGCCAGCAGGGTAACGATAATGGCCATAATCACAGTACCGATACGCGCAACGAGTAATTGCCGGCGGGGTGAAGAATCGGGTCTGAAGCTTTTAACATATAAGTCGTGTGCAAATGCTGACGAGCCTGCCACCAGCAACCCGGACACCGTGGAGAAGGCCGCCGATACACCGCCTGCTGCAAGGAGACCTACAATCAACGGGTTTACGTTGCCCAACTGGGCGGTATAAACTACAATAGCATCTTTAGCCAGTTTGCCCACTTCGGGGTTGGCCGATAGAATTTTGCCAAAAGCCGAATAAGCCGGAGCACTCCAATAGAGGATACAAATAAAGAACAAGCCCCATACCACCGACCAGCGGGCGTCACGTGCCTTTGGAACAACATAGAACCGTTGGATCACGTGGGGTAGCCCGGCCGTTCCTATCATAAGCGAAAAGGCAATGGCGATCCATTGAAAAAACGATTGTCCTGAGGCTGTATCCCAGGGCATGGCATACTCGGGCGAAGGAGCAATGGCAAAATGATGGCCCAGCGAATTGTATAACTGCTGTGTTTCGGCCAGGGGAATTCCTGAGACGATGTCACTTACGGCCGATCCATAACCAATTTGGGGAATGAGCCAGAAGTAATCGAATTTATAGGTTAGGATAAACAAAGGAATAAGAAATGAGATGATAATGATCACATATTGGATCTGCATATTTTTGGTAACCCCTAACATACCGGATATCAGGGTATAGGTGAGAACCACTGCACCCCCGATGATAACTGCCAGGGCATAATCGATTCCCATGATCCATTTAAACATAAGACCGATACCGCCAAATTGCCCCACGCAATAGGCTATGGAGATCAAAATGGCAATAACCGCGCCTAGCGCCCTCAGAGCCCGTGAGTAATAGCGGTCACCAATAAAGTCGGCTGCCGTATATTTACCGTATTTTCTGATCTGCCCGGCCATAAGGATGAGCAGCAGCACATAACCGCCCGTCCATCCAACAACATAGGCAAGGCCATGATATCCATATCCGTACATCAAAGCGGCCATGCCCAGAAACGAGGCGGCGCTCATCCAATTGGAGGCAATAGCCATTCCGGAGCCAACCTTGGAAATCCCCCTCCCGGCAGCATAGTAATCGGTTGTATCTTTTGCCCTGAAATAAATTCCAACCAGGATAAAGGTTAATAAAATAGCAATAAGGATAATAGCAGGACCTATTTTAAAGCTTCCCTCGAGTTCAGTTGCAGCCGTTGCCGCTTGTAGCAAGTGAGTGGAAGTTAGCCCTGTGAAAAGTAATATGGCTTTTTTCATATTGCTTGCATTTTTTATTAGTTGATAATCAGTTTTTAATATGATGTAATTTGATTGATGAAAATGAAAGGCCAGTGAAAATTCATTTAATCACTGATGTCGAATTTCTTATTTAGCCGGTCGGCGCTTATGCAATACAACCAGCATAAGAATACAAAGAGAATGAGCAGAAGCACTGCCGTATAAAAATAATGGAACGGAAATCCCAGGAATTTAAAATTGGTAAGCACCGATTGATTATGAACCAAATATTTCTCCATAATCCCGGGTAGCTGTTTCATTGTTTCGGGACGAACGGTGTTCATCTCAGCGGTATTGAGCTCCAGCGGAAGGATGTCGCGCAGGACGTTATTTTCAGGTATTCCCAATAGGGGAGCAGCCTTGGTCATAAGTTCCTTCTTGGCTTTAACATAGTCGGGTTCTGTAACCACTTTTATCTCTGCCTTCAAGGCTTCAAAATTTTTGATTTCCGGTATCAAAGCCTCTTTTTGACCCTCATCAAGGATTTGGTATACAGCCCGGTTGAAGGCATTATCGAGGACCGCTTTGTCACCGGCATCAATAAAAACTTTTCCTAAAACCGATAGTGTTGCGCCGGCAAAATCTTTTAATTCTTCCTGGTTTGCCGTGTTGGATTTAACGCTTGGCCAGGAGGATTCAAAGCTTTTATAAGCTGCTTCCGGAGTGGGTTTCTCCAGGAGCCTGAGCGCAATTTGAAATCCAAAGATGGCTACCACCCAAATGGAAACCAGCCATATAACCATGTTCCGGTTTGCCAAAGCCCTGGGTGTAGTCGGTTTGAAGAAACTAATGTGGTAATCATTTCTGTTTTCTTCCATGTTTTACGTTTTTAGAGTTAGTTGGTTTTATCTATGTTAAAAGTAGAATAAACTTTGAAATGAAAAGCTTCTTTTTTGTGATTTTTTTAACAAATTATTATTGAAAATTGATAATCAAAACCTAAATAAAATATCTACATATCTAAGGCTGATTATTTATTAAAGGAGAATAATCCTGTAAAAGAAGGTTAGTGGATTTTGGTGACAAACAATGGTTAGCCTGCGAAAACAATTGCAGTATGAAACTCATTCCTTTCGCTTTAATCCCGGAAAGCAAGTCATTTATTTACCTGCATTCCATCTCAGTAATATAAACCAGAGAATATCTAAGCTAATGGAATTATGCCACGGATCGGAAAGCGAAACCAGTTAAGTAATTGCTACCCGGCTATCAAATTCAGAACCAAAAGTTCAGACTTTAAAACTCTTTAAGTCTCTTCGGTTACTGAGTTAAGAAACTAATCAACCAGCTCAAATCCCTTGGTTTTCCCTTTTTTAATCGCCGGGAGGCCTTTCTCAAGCCAAACCGGTGCGGGTTGATCTTTAAGGAAGTGGTCGAAGAATTGCATCATACGTTTATCGAGGTCCATGCGGTTGGGCCAGCGACGCAGGTTGTGTGCCTCGTCGTTGTATTGAAGCATCCAGGCCGGTTTATTCAGGCGGCGCATGGCTACAAACAATTCTATACCCTGGTACCATGGAACAGCGCCGTCGTCATCGTTGTGCATGATGAGGAGCGGGGTTTCAATTTCGGGTACATGGAAAATGGGGCTGTTCTCAATGTAACGCAAAGGCTTTTCCCACAGGGTTCCACCAATGCGGCTTTGGCTTTCTTCGTACTGGAACATGCGGCTCATGCCCGATCCCCATCGAATGCCACCATAAGCACTGGTCATATTACTTACGGGTGCCCCGGCCATAGCAGCGGCATACAAATCGGTTTGGGTCACCAGGTAAGCAATTTGGTAACCGCCCCAGCTTTGTCCTTGCAATCCCATCTTGTTTTTATCGATATAATCATAGCGCTCGGTCATGGCCATGGTGCCGCTTACAATGGCATTATAGGCGCTTTGTCCGGGGTAGCCTGTTTCGTAAGTAATGTTGGGCACAAACACCATGTAACCGTTGCTTACACAATAGGATGGGTTGATGATGGAACGGCTGGGTGAAGGGATACGATGACTGTTAAGCCGGTCGGAGCTTTTTTCGTAAAAATAAACCAGCATAGGGTGCTTCTTGCTCTTGTCCAGGTTTTCGGGGCGGTAAAGCATGCCTTCCAGCTCTTCTCCTTTAAAAGAAGTCCAATGTACCAGCTCAACGGTCCCCCAGCGGTATTTGTCCTGCTGTGGATTCGTAACCGTTTGCTTTTGCGGGTCTTCAAATCCCAGGTTGCTCATCCATAGCTCGGGATATTGCCGGAAACTTTCTTTCCGCCAGATGACCTTAGCGGCATCTTTGGCTTTTTCAGGACGGTTAAAACGGTAATCCTGCATCAATAACCGTTCAGGCACCCTTGATTTATCAACATCCATACGCCAGTACCCTGAGGCTTTGGTCTTTTCATCAAAGGCATAAAGCAGGGTGTTGTCTCCCACATAGTGTTGCTCGGGGAAAAGGTCGATATGGCGGAACCTGATTTGATGTTCGCGGCCATAGCCGGCAGTAAGGTTTACCGGATCTTTCTTACCACGCGGATCGAATTTCCAGATGTCCCAGCGGTCATAGATCAGCACTCGTTTGTCGTTTTTGGTAAAACCGCCATAGCCATAGGGTCCGGCCTCATTCGGCATGTCATGTTCCACATTGTAGAACTTCACATTGAGTCCTTCGGTGAGCTTGCGCTTTGTTCCTTCTTCGATGGAATAAGCATTCCAGCTACTGTCGGAAGCTGCATACCATACTACATAATCCCCTTCCGGTGAAAGCCTGGTATAGGACTGCACTTTTTCCAGTATCTTTTTCTTTTTGCCGGTTTGCATATCGATCAGGTAAACATCACGGTAGCGGGAAGCTTCCCATGACAACAGCTTTATGTATGGAACGCGGGTTGTTCCCAGGGCAATGTCGCCTTCTCCCTCGGGTTGGGTTATTACGTTGCGGACCAACTCATCGCCCAGTTGTACCATTTTGGCTTGATTGAAATAATACACGGCTTTGTAGTTGCGCTTTTTCTCCTTTTCGAGCCGCTCGAGCTGATGAGGCTGGATCAGGTCATCTTTCCAGTTCCACACATCCAGGCGGGCTTTCTCTTCTTTTAGCAGGGTGTCTTCCGGCTCCGGCTCCGGCTTGGGCGCTATTCCGAAAAATAAACGATCGCCCGATTTGGAGAAACCGAGACGGCCATGTTTGCTAACACTCCATCCGTTTGGCATAGCACGGTCCATAGTGTCAACTATCAGGCTTACCGTCGATTTGGGATCATTCCAGTAGTATAGGTTGTATATCTTAGCTTCGGTAGTATCGGAGGTATACATAAAGCCAAGTTTTTCGCCTTGTTCATCAGCGCTTACACCATCGGCTTTACCCATGCTTGCCAGGGCTACCTGGTGGTCTTGCTTTCGGGTGTTGAAAGTATGCACTGCCGTAGAATCCCCCACCGAATCTTTAGTAGCTGAAATGAATCCGGCCAATTGTCCGTTTTTCGAAAAGGTATACTCTACCACGTGTTCAAACTCATGTTTTTCGCCGCTTACCGGATTCATCACCATCAACCGGGTACCATCCGAATCAATTTCTGCTTCCTCTTTCTTTTCTTCTTCCTCTTCTTCGCTATCCTCTTCTGTTTGGGTGGTATCGGCCTGTGCGGGAAGGTCTTTATAGAATTTTATTACCATCCAATCCGATTCTTCCTCTGCTACCTTAAACGATTTAACCCTTTTATATTTAGTGAGCTGTTTATCTTCAAGCATATAAATACCCAGGGAATCTTTGGGCCTTTTTTCCTTTTTCACTTTATCCAGCTTAGCCTGCCGAACCGTATCATGTTGAGGCTTGATCTTGAAAGTTACATAATTGCTTGCCGGACTAAATTCAGCTTGATATCCGCGGGGTATGGAATCATGAAAACTACCGTCGGAGCTTTTAATGTGTAGCATGCCATCGCCCTTTTGGGGATTGATCTCATAAACGATCCATTCACCATCGTTTGAAATACCGGGATGCTGCAACCTTTTCCAATCCTCGTACACCGATTGATCCAAGGCTTTTTTTCCGTTGTCTTGTGCATTTGTGAGAATAGGGAATAGGAATGCGAGTGCTACTAATGCATTGATAATCTTATTCATAACCATCTTCATTTATTGTTTTTGAGGCATAAAGATATAATAATTCATTAATTTTTATACTGCCATGCCCGGAAGGAAATGAAACAGGCGGATATACAAAGAGAAAATAATAAGGAAAACGTATCAAAAACCTCATGTTAACTTTTAGTTATATGTTAAATATTATTGACAACCAATTTGAATTTAGACTATTTTTGCACGCTTGTATTAAAATCAAGGTTCCCTTTAAAAACTGTTGAAAATGAGCTATATAAATTTTGATAAGAATCAATTGGTTAACCTGGAGTACTCTTTATCAAAGGAATTGCTTCGTTCCAATCGCGCCGGCTCATATGCCAGTACCACCATTATCAGTTGCAATACCCGTAAATATCATGGTTTGTTAGTAACGCCTCAACCTGCTTTGGATAATAATAATCATGTGCTTTTATCATCGCTTGATGAAACGGTTGTACAACACGATGCGGAATTCAACCTGGGCATTCACAAATACCCGGGCGATAATTATAACCCCCGTGGCCATAAATACATTCGTGATTTTGAAGCAGAGCCGATCCCAAAGATCACCTTCCGCGTTGGTGGTGTGGTACTTACCAAGGAATTGATCCTTTCGCAACGCGATGACCGGATGATCATTAAATATACACTGGTGGAAGCCCACTCGGAAACCTTATTGAGGTTTAAGCCTTTCCTGGCATTCCGCAATGCCCACCAGGTGGTACGGGCCAATATTTATGCCGATACCAAATATGAGGCTATCGGCAACGGCATCAAATGCCGCTTGTACGATGGCTATTCACCCTTGTACATGCAGTTTTCAAAAGCCAATGAATACACCCATGTCCCTGATTGGTATTACAACATCGAATACATCAGGGAACATGAACGGGGCTATGATTACCAGGAGGATTTAATGGTCCCCGGGTTTTTTGAGATGCCGATCAAAAAAGGAGAAAGTATTTTATTTACGGCCGCCTTGCGGGAAATTAACCCCACTACCTTGCGGCGTTTGTTTAATAATGAAGTGAAACGCCGCATTCCACGCAATAATTTCGAAAATTGCCTTCGCAATTCGGCCGAGCAGTTTATTGTAAGAAGGGATGACCGCACCTCTATCATTGCCGGTTTCCCCTGGTTCGGGACCTGGGGCCGCGATACCTTCATTTCATTGCCGGGATTATTGCTTTCCACCGGGAATTCTTCGATGGCCAAATCGGTGCTCGAAACCTTGCTGGCTGATTTGAAAGGCCCACTATTCCCAAATATCGGCACGAAAAAAGTAAAGGCCTATAACTCGGTAGATACCTCGCTGTGGTTTTTCTGGGCCATAAAACAATATGCTGAACGAACCACCCGGAAGCACTTGATTTGGAAGCAATACGGCGATAAGTTAAAAATGATCCTTAAGGGCTATCGCGAAGGCACCTTATTCAATATTAAGATGCAGGATAACGGCTTGATCGCTGCCGGTATTGAGGGTAAAGCCCTTACCTGGATGGACGCCATCGTCGATAATGAGCCGGTTACGCCACGCATCGGAATGCCGGTTGAAGTGAATGCGTTATGGTACAATGCCATAATGTTCAGCCTCGATGTGGCTTCACTGGGCGCCGATGATGCTTTTGTGGAAGAATGGGAACCCATTGCCAAAATGATTCCCGAGTCATTTAAGAATACCTTTTGGGATGCGGAAAAGGGCTACCTCGCCGATGTGGTGAATGGTGATGAAAAGGACTGGGCGGTTCGCCCCAACCAGTTGTTTGCAGTTTCATTGCCATACCCGGTAGTAAACGAAGATATTCAATACAGCGTGCTGGAAACCATTAAGCAGGAGTTATTGACTCCCCGTGGCTTACGCACGCTTTCGCCCAAAAATCCCGATTATAAAGGCAATTATAAAGGCACGCAGGAAGAACGCGACCGGGCTTATCACCAGGGAACGGTTTGGCCCTGGCTGTTCGGGCATTTTGCCGAAGCCTACTTGAGGTTATACGGAAAACGTGGCTTGCATGTTATCAAGCCAATTTTTAACGATTTTGAAAATGAAATGACCGAAGCGGGCATAGGCACCATCTCGGAAGTTTATGACGGTGATCCCCCTCACAAGCCGGGTGGAGCAATTTCGCAAGCCTGGAGTGTTGCCGGGCTGCTCAGTGTGAATGAAATGATCGGTAAGTATGAAAATGAAGAAGAATAATTTACAAAAAAGATTAGCATAGATGAAAGTTTTAATGTTTGGCTGGGAGTTTCCGCCGCATATAACCGGGGGATTAGGCACAGCCTGTTATGGTCTTACCAAAGGCCTGATGAAGCAGGATGTTGATATCCTTTTTGTGGTTCCCAAGGCCTATGGTGATGAAGACCAGCAGGCTGTCCGGTTGGTTAATGCCAGTGATGTGCATATTGATGTACAGGACACCGAAATGGCGGAACATTGGAAACATCTCACTTACATGGAAATTGGTTCCAACCTGGTACCATACCTCGATCCGGTGGAGTTTGAACGGCAGGTAAGCGAATCGAAAAAAACGGAAACCACCATAACCAAGCATTCCATTCTTGGCCCGCATTATGAATTTTCGGGTAGCTACGGAATTAACCTGATGGAGGAAGTTTCACGCTATGCCTTGGTGGCAGCCAACATTGCCCGTCAATATGATTATGATGTTATCCATGCTCATGACTGGCTTACCTATGCAGCAGGCATTGCCGCCAAGGAGGTGTCGGGCAAACCCCTGGTGCTGCATATGCATGCCACGGAATTTGACCGGTCGGGTGAGCACAACATCAACCGGCAGGTATTCGATATTGAAAAAAGCGGGATGGAAGCTGCCGATATGGTGATCACGGTAAGTAACCTTACCCGTAAGATCGTTATTGAACGCTATGGAATCGATCCTGATAAAGTGGTTACCGTTTATAATGGAGTCATGCCAAAGGATAAATCACATGTTCATGCCATCCAGCGGAACGTAAAGGAAAAGGTGGTGACTTTCCTGGGGAGGATCACTTTCCAGAAAGGTCCTGAATATTTTGTGGAAGCGGCATACAAAGTCCTGCAAAAGGACGAAAATGTACGCTTTGTGATGGCCGGTAAGGGCGATATGCTGAATACTATTGTTAAGCGGGTGGCACAATTGCGCATGGGCACACGGTTTCATTTTACGGGCTTTCTCAACCTCCCTGATGTTGACCGCATGTTCGGTATGAGTGATGTGTATGTGATGCCCTCGGTATCGGAACCGTTTGGGATTTCACCGTTGGAGGCACTGCGTTCCAATGTGCCGGTGGTTATATCCAAACAATCGGGTGTGGCCGAGATATTGAAACATGCGCTTAAAGTGGATTTTTGGGATATCGATGCCCTGGCCGATTCCATCTATGGCGTGCTCCATTATGATGCTATGACTAAAATGTTCCTCCGCTACGGCAAGGATGAAGTTGAAAAGCTGCAATGGGAAAAGGCAGCTAAAAATACGTTAGAGGTTTATAAAAAAGTATTGCAACAAAAAGAAATTTCGAAATAAGTATTGGGTATGAGATCAATTTGTTTTTATTTCCAGGTTCATCAACCGTTTCGCCTCAGGACCTACCGGTTTTTCGACATCGGTGAAAATCATTATTACTATGATGATTACCTCAATCGTCATATCATGCGGCGGGTAGCCGAAAAAAGCTATTTGCCGGCCAACAAGATCATGCTTGATCACATCAAAAAATACGGCAAGGATTTCAGGATCAGCTATTCCATTTCGGGATTGGCGCTGGAGCAGTTTGAGAATTATGCCCCCGATGTGATCGACAGCTTTAAAGAATTGGTCGATACCGGTTCGGTTGAGATCTTATCGGAGACTTATGCCCATTCACTTTCTTCATTGGTAAGCCGCGAGGAATTTGTGCGGCAGGTAACGGGCCACAGCAATAAACTGGAGGAGGGGTGTGGCGTTAAGCCCACTACTTTTCGCAATACACAGTTGATCTATTCCGATGTGATC
>JAIPAP010000158.1 GCA_021740045.1 Bacteroidales bacterium | reverse complement strand
GCAAGGCTGCCCTGTAATCGGAAGTAAAGTGGGGGGTATTGTTGAGCAGGTTATCGATCATGAAACCGGGTTTTTGGTAGAACCATTGGAAGCCGGACAGATCACTTCTTACATGAAGTATTTTCTTCACAATCCCGTGATCAGGAATAATATGGCAGAAAAGGCCGTTGAGCATGTGAGAAATAATTTCCTGGTACCTACCCTGGTGAAAAAATACCTGCACCTTATGCGCTATCTGCTTAAGATTGATAAAGAACCCCCGATTTTTAAGATAGGCTGATTGACCACGTTGCATTTAAAAACAATAATAATAGCCTGTTTAATGGGGTTGAAATAGGAATAGATTTCCCCAATTCCATAATTTGTTTATCGGATTCCCCAGAATTTTAAGAATTCGGGTAATTGGTTAATTCTTTATAATGATTGTAAATCAATAACTTAAAATGTATCATAACATTATGATTATGTGGCAGAGTATTTTCTATTCCTTGCTATAATTCGTTCATTTACATACTTGAAACCGAAATATGACGCAATGGGTTTATTCGATGACAGGTTAAGAAGGTTTGTTATTAGGCTTAGGTCACCGGTAATTTCTCCGTATGTTAATTGACTATAAAGATCAGCTATATAATGAAGGAGGCTAGTTATATTTCGGTATTAAATTCAACCGGTTGGATTTTAATGGGTTATTCCGGGTGGTGTGTGAAGGCCGTCGGAACTGGTGCAGTAAAGGTGATTTGAGGAGCAGGTTTGAATGTTTCGGCAAATGGGAATAGGTTGTATTCGGAATAACCCTCCGGTTGATTATGTTAGTAGTGATTAGGTAAGTAATTATAAATCAATTAACCAAAAACAAACAAAATTATGGCTTTTGTATTACCTGAATTACCCTATGAAATGGATGCGCTTGAGCCGCATATTAGTAAACGGACCGTGGAATTTCATTACACCAAGCATCATCAGGGCTATGTTAATAAGGTAAACGGTTTGATCCCGGGTACCGGATTTGAAGATGCCTCCCTCGAAAAGATCATCAAAGAAGCCGATGGGGGCATTTTTAATAATGGTGCCCAGGTTTGGAACCATACTTTTTATTGGTATAGCCTATCGCCTGATGGTGGAGGTGAGCCAAAAGGAAAACTGCTCGATGCTATTAAGGAAAATTTCGGTTCCTTTGAAAGCTTTAAAGAACAGTTTACCAATGCCGCCAAAACCCTTTTCGGTTCAGGATGGACATGGCTGGTGCAAACTGAAGACGGAAAACTCGACATTATTAAGACGGGCAATGCGAATAATCCACTGCGCAATGGTAAGAATCCCATACTTACCTGTGATATGTGGGAACATGCGTTTTACCTGGACTATCAAAATCGTAAACCGGAATATCTCGAAGGTTTCTGGAATCTTATTAACTGGGATGCCGTTACCAAGCGGATGAAGTAAGTTAAGTTGATTGTTGGTTTTGAACCTCCTGCCCTCGATTAGGGTGGGAGGTTTTTTAGTTGAACCAAAGCTTTTACTTTTTGTTCTTCAAAGCAATAATGGTTTTTGGTTTCAGGTGATTTAGTTGAATTGTTAAGGGAAAAATAGTGCTTGATGAGAAACGGATGGAGTTTTCTTCGTCCGTTTCCATGTTGAAAAGCTACATCTTTCCTGATTATACTTGTATAACTAAACCCTGTACTCATGGCAAAATCCGAAAAAGGAAAAATCTTTAGTTTTGAGAAGTTTCTAAGCTTTGTTGAAAAAGTAGGGAATGCGCTTCCCCATCCGGCCACATTATTCTTGTTAATGGCAATACTGATTATAATCATTTCATGGATTACCAGTATGTTGGATGTGTCGGTTGTTCATCCCGGCACGGAGGAGGTGATTAAACCCGTAAATCTATTAAGTGAGCACGGCCTTCATAAAATCCTGACCAATATGGTGGAGAATTTTACAGGCTTTGCACCCCTTGGGGTAGTGTTGGTTGCCATGCTTGGCATTGGTGTTGCCGAAAGCAGTGGATTGATCGGATCGGGATTGAAGTTGCTGGTGCTTTCCACACCAAGGCGTTTCCTCACTTTTGTAGTGGTATTTGCCGGCATTCTCTCCAATACGGCAAGCGAGGTAGGTTATGTATTGTTGATCCCAATGGCCGCCATCATTTTTATGGCTGCCGGAAGACATCCCATCGCCGGTATGGCTGCAGCCTTTGCCGGAGTTTCGGGAGGATATAGCGCCAACCTTCTACTGGGAACTATCGATCCTCTGTTGGCCGGTTTATCACAAGAGGCTGCTCAGATCATCGAACCGGATTACCTGGTGAATCCTGCCGCTAACTATTACTTTATGTTTGTTTCCACCTTCTTTGTTGCAGGGGCAGGTACGTGGGTAACCGAAAAAATAGTTGTTCCCCGCCTGGGAGAATATCAACATAAATCGGAGAATGAAGAAGATGTACAGAAATTAACGGCCGATGAAAAACGAGGCTTGAAATATGCATTGATTGCCTTTATTATAGTAGCCGCCATAATTTTATGGGGAACGGTTCCCGAAAACGGCTTTCTGCGCGATCCTGAAAGCGGAAGTATTCTTCATTCGCCATTTATGGATGGTATTGTTTCCATTATTTTCCTTACGGCTGCCATATTTGGTATTGCTTATGGAATAGGAGCCCGCAAAATCAAATCGGATAATGATGTAATGAAAGGCATGGGTAAAGCCATGGAAAGGCTGGGGATATACATTGTTTTGGTGTTTTTTGCGGCGCAGTTTGTAGCTTATTTCAAGTGGACAAATTTGGGGATCATCTTTGCCATTAAAGGAGCGCAGTTTTTAAAGGCCTCCGGCATGGGTATTATCCCGTTGATGTTGAGCTTTATTGTTTTAACGGCCATTATTAACCTCTTTATGGGAAGTGCTTCGGCCAAATGGACAGTGATGGCGCCGGTGTTTATCCCCATGTTCATGCTGTTGGGGATTACTCCCGAATTTACGCAAGTGGTTTATCGAATTGGTGATAGCGTAACAAATATTATCTCGCCCATGATGTCTTATTTTGCGCTGATTGTAGCTTTTGTGCAGCAGTATGAACCAAAGTCGGGTATAGGCACGGTAATCGCCACCATGCTGCCATATACACTGGTGTTTGTACTGATCTGGGCTGTTATCCTGGTGATATGGATATTGCTTGGAGTACCGGTGGGACCGGATGCACCACTGGAATTATGATGGTAGAAAGTAGAAAGTAGAAGGTAGAAAGAGGGAGGTAGATGATAGAAGATTAGCAGTTGAATCGCTTGTATGGCAGTTGCTTGCTAACATCTATCACTCGGCAGTGTAAGAGGCTTGCTTTATTTTGTAAAGGCGTATTGAATAATATTGGCTCCCATTTTAAGGGCTTTCAAGCGTGTTTCCCGGGAATCGTTGTGGACGCTTTGGTCTTCCCAGCCGTCGCCCAGATCGCTTTCATGAGTGTAATAGCATATCAGGCGGCCTTCATAAATAAGACCGAAACCCTGTGGCGGTTTGCCATCGTGCTCATGGATTTTGGGTGGACCTTCATCAAAGGTAAAGGCCTGGTGATAAATGGGGTGATCGAAGGGAAGTTCCACAAATTCCAGCTCCGGGAAGACTTTCTTCATCTGGGGGCGAATAAATTTATCCAGGCCATAATTATCATCGATGTGTAAAAATCCCCCACCGATCAGGTAGTTTCGCAGGTTCTCAGCTTCCTGATCGTTAAACAGCACGTTACCATGTCCGGTAAGATGAACAAATGGATAATTGAATATCTCCTGACTACCGACTTCCACAGTAGCGTAGTCTTCATCAATACTGGTATTAAGCTCTTTATTGCAAAATTCGATAAGGTTGGGTAAAGAAGTCGGGTTGGCATACCAATCGCCGCCACCACGGTATTTCAAAAGTGCAATTTGATAAGTTGAAGGTTGAAAGCCGGTTAATCCGGCAACACCGGTTAAAATGACAGCAATAAATAACAAGCGTTTTATCATAAATTATTCGTTTATCAGGTTTATGGTGTGGCAGGCAATAAGCGCTGCCGTTTCAGTACGTAAACGATTAGGCCCCAGGTTTATTGGCTCAAAGCCATGATCCATTGCAAGCTGCACTTCCCCGGGACTGAAGTCACCCTCAGGACCGATGAGAATAAGCACATCACCTTTTTGTTTATACCAGTTTTGTAAACTATCGGGTTGATGTTTCTCCACGTATGCAATAAACTTTTGCCCACTGAAATCCTGCGAAACAAACTCATTAAGCTTTACCATAGGATTCAGCTTTGGAAGACAGGTCTTTAAAGATTGTTTCATCGCACCGGACAGTATCCTCTCCAACCGGTCGGGCTTGATGTGCTTGCGCTCCGAATGTTCACACAGTAAAGGGGTGATTTCGTCAATACCGATTTCGGTGGCTTTTTCCAAAAACCATTCAAAACGGTTGATGTTCTTGGTAGGAGCAACGGCGATATGCAAATGAAAATCGCGTTTATCCTGTTCTTGTTGTACCTCTTCTATTTCGACCCGGCATTTCTTAATATGGTCATCCGTTAACCGGCCCACATACAAATGTCCTCTGCCATCGGTAAGATGAAGAATGTCGCCGGTTTTCATACGCAGCACCTTTACACAATGCCTGGATTCCAGCTCATCCAGCACATATTCCTTTAATTGTGGGTTTAGTTCGGGTGCAAAAAACAGTTGCATAGTAGTGCGTTTGGTGCAAAGATAAGGAGTTTCGAGTTGTTGGTTCCAAGTTTCAAGTTCCAAGTTTCAAGTTCCTGGTTCCAGGTTCCAAGTTCAATCTATTTTAATCTTTATCAAACTCCATCATACTCACTGGTAAAGCCATATAGTTTTTGGGCAACTCCATTTACTCCTGTAGCAATGCTTCCATTCTATCCCTGGTTTCGTTACCATAAATTCCATCGATGCTTAGATTATTGTTGGCCTGGAAAAGTTTGAGGGCGTCGGCAGTTTTCGGGCCGAAAATGCCATCAGGATCGCCGCAGGGGCAATCGAACCGGTTAAGGAGTTTTTGCAGGCGGATCACCTCATCGCCCTGGTCGCCATTTCTAAGCAGAGGTCCGGGCAAACGAGTGCTTTCTTCTTTTTCCAGTCTTCTGAAACCAAGGACTTCCCCGGCATCGTAGGCTGCTATGCTTACACTGTCGTTTTGGTTGCCACCCAGGCAAAAGACTTTGTCGCCGGCTTTATTAAAACCCATAAAGATCCCAACATGGCCTTTCCAGGAATGAATGCTCTCACGCCAAAAAACCACTACATCGCCGGGCTGGGGATCACCGGTTTTGGTGCCGGCTTGCATCCAGGAGCGGGCATTGGCTTTTTCGGTTTGTGGCAGCCCGACTTGCCTGGTGCACCAATTCACGAAAATACTGCACCAGGGCGTTTCATCATCGTTCACAAAATCAAAACCGGCGTCTTTGGCATAATTTACAATATGCCGGTTATGCTCTTCACCGGGAATTTCTTTAGTGCCCAATTCTTCGAAGGCTTTTTGCAATAATTTACTCATGACTCAAGAGGGTTTGGTTTATGTAAAGATAAATATTTCATCCAAATAGCATTGGACAAAGCAATCATGAAAACCATAAAAAACAATACGAGG
>JAIPAP010000046.1 GCA_021740045.1 Bacteroidales bacterium | reverse complement strand
AAGCATTATCGCAATTTACCGCGTCAATTGGTCAGTGAGGGTATTGATCCACGTATCCCCTGGATGTATAATTACAAACTTGACTTTCAATTCCGATAACCCAAATACTAAAATAAATTGCCCCTGAAAAATGGCTGAAGGTTTTCGGGATAGAAATTGTTACTTTTCACCGAATAGGTGAGGTGAAAAGCTTACAATTTCTTTATCGTGAGCGAGAATCGCTCAATTTGGGTTTTATTATTGCTAAGGATACAAAATATCGAAATTAAAAATCAATGATTTAGTTGGTATTAAAGCATATTGGTTTACTTGTCATAAATCTCCCCGTCAGTCAGGGGGATCGGATAGTTGATATGTGCAGTTGGGTGGATAAAAGCATGTTGATGCTGATTATTAAAACACAAACCGGCAGCTATTTTTGATCTGCTTTGTTTACCCACCCTAGCCCTCCCTGATAATAGGGAGGGAATTGGGGGTGCGTGATATTGAAATCCTTCCTGATTTTCAATAAGAGGGTCAGGAGTTCTGAATTTGATAAGCTGCCAGGCCGAAGGCCTGAAAGAACACAGCCCAGGGCAACGCCCTGGGATAGGGTACAATCCTCCTCTCTCAGGCTGAAAGCCTGAAACGAATATTTGTGTAGCTGCCTGTATATATGCTAAATGAAAAGACTTATCATTGGTAACCTCGCCTGAGGTAAATCCGTTTCACTTGCTGTGGTTCTATTCCCGTGTATGGGATTTAACGCCGGTGTTTGTTTTACGACAATGGAGAGTTATACCGGCTCTATTGATATGTTCAATGAGTTCGGGGTTATTAATGTGGTGATATAGTGAAAGATCAAACATATAAGGTAGCAGCAAGTCATCCAGTTCCGTATCAATTTTATTCTTAATGCTCAGGGTTAGTTTTTCGCCTTTCAGGGTAATATCTATATCAGAAGCTTTTTTTTGCGTGCCTTTTGCCCTGGAACCATATAAAATGGCTTCTTCTACCTCAGGGTACTTTTCAATCACCTTGATGATTTCTTTCAGGGTATTTTCTTTCAGGCCAAATTTCATTCTAATTACTTAAATAGATCATCGTTTTATTTTGATTTGAGTTTTTCCATAACAAGGTCAAATTCTTCAAAAAGAGGCAGGTATTTCTCTATCACTTTGTCATAGATTTCCTTTGCAATTTCTTCGTTATAGGTATGGGAGGTTTCATTTCTGCTCTTCAGCATATCCATCCAAATTTCACCATCGGCGATCAACCCCATTTTAAAAGCCAGCCGGGTGGCATCTCTTGAGCCTTTGATGTGATAATTACCCTGATATTCAGCATAGTCTTTCATCACATTCCAGGCCAGTTCATGCGTATACTCAAAACGTTGAATAAGGCCTTCTCGTATAACTTCTTCAATCGATTCTTCATCTTCCCCGGCGGAATATCCCTGTTGATTCCGGTGAATGATCTCAACGGCCTTTTCCAGCTTATGCAGGGCTTTCTTAAAATTTGATAAGCGTTGTTCCCATCTGATATCTTGTTCCATAGGGGTAAAGGTAAGCAAATTTGATGAAAACATTATTCACTTTCACCAACTGTCCGGCTAATTAATATTAATTTTAAGATATTTAAATAGAGGTTCCAATGATAAGTTGCCTCAGCTTGCTCCATATAAGCTCAACCCTTCATTCCATCAGTCTCACAGTACCACAGTTCTTCAGCCCATCAATCCTTCAACCCATCAGTCAATCAGTCCATCAATCCATCATTCCTTCAGCCCATTCTCTCAACAAATCGTACCTTTGTACCTGATTATGATTCACCAATACGATCCATCGGACTTTTTGGAACGGGCTAAATACATCCCGGTAATCGATGTGCGGGCGCCAAGAGAATTTGCAGCCGGCCACATTCCGGGAGCGCACAGCATGCCTCTGTTTACCGATGAGGAAAGGGCACAGGTTGGTACCCGCTATAAACAAGCCGGTCGCGAAGCTGCTATCATGGTAGGTTTGGATCTGGTGGGGCCGAAGCTGAGCTGGTATGTTAAAGAAGCCCGGAAAATCGCACCGCATCACGAGGTGCTGATGCATTGCTGGCGTGGCGGTATGCGCAGCGGAAGTCTGGCCTGGTTGCTGGATACTTCCGGATTTACGGTGGCCACATTAAATGGGGGCTATAAGGCTTATCGCCGCTACATCAGGGAGTGTTTTCGCAGGCCTGCTGGAATTGTTATTTTAGGCGGTATGACCGGAAGCGGTAAAACCGATATCCTGAAGGAAATTGAAAAACAAGGGGAACAGGTTATCGACCTGGAAGGACTGGCTCATCATAAAGGTTCTTCATTTGGGTCTATTGGGCAAAAGCCACAACCTACCTCTGAGCAATTTGAAAATGACCTGTTTCCTTTTTGGAAGCAAATCGATAAAGAAAAAACCCTTTGGCTTGAAGATGAAAGCCGGGGAATTGGAACGGTGAATATTCCTGAGCCCATATATACGCAAATGCGCCAAAGTCCGGTCATAAAGATTGAAATGCCCAAAGAGCTTCGTATACAGCGCTTGGTGAAAGAATATGCCGGTTGCGATAAGCAATTGTTGAGAAATGCGGTTAACCGCATCACTAAGCGGCTGGGCGGATTGAACACAAAACGCTCGCTCGAAGCCATTGAAAAAGAAGATTACGCGCTTGTTGCCGATCTAACGCTTGATTATTACGACAAAGCCTATAATTACGGACTCTCGAAACGGATGGATAATACGGTGTTTCCGCTGAAATTGCCGTCGGATGACCCGGTTGCCAATGCCAGGAAGGTAGTTGAGTTTGCCACGAACATTCACGCTTCATTTTCTAACCCTGCAATTCATTAAGCTATGAATCCCATTTATCTCGATCATAATGCCACTACGCCGGTGCTTCCGGAAGTGGCCGAATTTATGCGTCCTTTTTTGAAGGATTATTTTGGCAACCCCTCCAGTTCGCATCGCTATGGAATGGAAACAAAAAAAGCCATCGAGGAAGCTCGCAGGAAGGTAGCTCAATTACTCAATTGCCGCCCCGAAGAAGTGGTTTTCACCAGCGGAGGAAGCGAAGCAAACAATTATGCCATTAAAGGGCTTGCCTATGCCCGCAGGCATGAGGGAAACCATATTATCACCTCCTCAATAGAACATCCGGCCGTATCGGAGGTATGCAAATATCTGGAAAAGCAAGGCTTTGAGATGACCTGGTTGGCGGTGGATGAATCTGGTATGGTCAATCCTCAAGATTTGGAAAAAGCGATCAAGCCGGCCACCATCCTGGTTTCCATTATGCATGTCAATAATGAAGTGGGCACCATCCAACCTATTGGTGAATTGGCTGCAATAGCTCATAAACACGGCATTGTCTTTCATTCCGATGGTGCCCAATCTGCAGCTAAGATCAAAACCGATGTACAGGAGTTGGGGGTAGACCTGTTTTCATTAGCAGGACATAAACTCTATGCTCCCAAGGGAATAGGCGCCCTTTATGTGAAACAAGGGATCCAATTGGAAAAATTGATCCATGGTGCCGATCACGAGCAAAACCGCCGGGCCGGCACAGAGAATGTATTAGAGATAGTGGGTTTTGGAAAAGCCTGTGAAATAGCCCGCCGCGATCTGGAGAGTAATGTTCAGGGATACCAAAAGATGCGCGATGCGCTGGAATCAGGATTGGCAAAGAGATTAGGAGAAATTAGGGTGAACGGTCATCCTGAAAAGCGCCTGCCCAATACGTCCAATATCAGCTTTCCCGGCATAGAAGCCAATACCCTGTTGGATGAGATGGAGGAAATTGCTGCTTCGGCAGGTGCAGCTTGCCATACCGGCGATGTGGATGTTTCGCCTGTTTTGCAGGCTATGCAACTACCGATACAGTATGCCATGGGAACTGTACGTTTTTCGGTGGGTAAGCTCAATGATATGACTCAGATCCACCGGGCAGTGGAAATAATCGCTTCCACTGTGGAACGGCTTCAGCCTGATACGGAAAAAGCTGGTAAAGCTGAGCCGGGAACCGGCAAGGAGATCAAGTTAACGCATTACACCCACGGTTTGGGATGTGCCTGTAAACTTCGTCCACAGGATTTGGAACAAGTGCTTAAGGACCTGCCCATACCTACCGATCCACAAATATTGATGGGCAGCAATACCGCTGATGATGCAGCTGTGTTTAAGATCAATGAAGAAACCGCCTTGGTGCAAACCCTGGATTTCTTCACGCCGGTGGTGGACGATCCGTATGCTTTTGGGCAAGTGGCTGCAGCCAATGCCCTTAGTGATGTATATGCGATGGGCGCCAAGCCCTTGTTTGGCTTGAATATCGTTGGTTTTCCACCTAAAAGGCTTCCATTGGAAGCATTGGAACAAATCCTGAAAGGCGCAAGCGACAAAGCGGAAGAAGCCGGAATATATGTGTTGGGCGGCCATACCGTGGAAGATACCGAACCCAAGTTTGGTATGGTGATCACCGGCACGGTTCATCCCGGTAAGGTACTTTCCAATAACAATATCAAAGCAGGCGACCTACTGATCCTTACCAAGCCAATAGGATTGGGCATTATCGCTACCGCAGTTAAAAGGGGAATAGCTTCCAAAGAAACCGCTGAACTTGCAATGCGCATTATGGCTGAGCTTAACAAGAAAGCTGCTGAAGTCATGCTTGCATTTCCGGTGAATGCCTGCACCGATGTAACCGGCTTTGGACTTATGGGACATTTAAAAGAAATGCTTGGAAATAATAAGTTGGAAATCCAAATCAGTTATAAGGATATTCCTATCATACCCGAAGCCATTGAATTTGCCCAATCCGGAATTGTTCCCGGTGGAACGGTGAATAACCGGGAGTTTGTGAAAAAAGTGGTAGAGTGGGATCCATCAGTAAGCAACACGGATCAACTGCTTCTTTGCGATGCGCAGACTTCGGGAGGACTACTGATTTCGATTCCTGCATCAGAAGAGAAAAATATCATACAGCAAATGCATGAAGCGGGCATTGAAGCGGCGTGCATTGGCAAAGTGGTTGAAGGGAATGTTGGTAAAATAGTAGTTAAATAAATCTTTAAAGTTTAAAGTTACCGCTCACTTCGAATGGTTTACCATCAAAACAGCCGGCTTCCTACTCCATGCGCCATGCACCATGCATTGCTAGGTGTTCTATCTTCTAACTTCTACTTTCTATCCTGGAAAAGTTTAAGGTTCCCGTTCCGCAAGGTTTACGATTAAAAGATCAGGCAAACATTAAGCGTTCACCTTTCGGTTCTGGTATAGGATCATTAAATTCCTTTGCTGTTTCTATCCATAGTTCTATTGCCTCTTTAGCATTTTTAAGTGCTTCCTCGTGCGTATGACCATGGGCGGAACAACCTGCCAGCTCGGGAATCTCTGCAATAAATGCCTGATCCTTTTTGCTCCAGTATATTATAATTTCATATTTTATCATTTAACAAAATTTAAGAATCCTTGCAAAAGCTTTTCTGTATTTGCTAAGGTACAACATTTTTTTGGAATGATAACTGATAGATTGCAGCAATAAACAATAAACCGTTTTAGTTATAAAAAGAAACCAATTGGCTTATGGCTGTTAACATCACAATTAAGGGTATTCCTAAGGAAGTTTATGAAAGATTAAGGATTAGGGCTAAAGCGCAAAGAAGAAGTATTAATGCACAAATTCTTACAATTCTTGAGGATCAGTTAAGCGCTAAACCTATGGATGTGGAGGAACGAATCAAGCGAGTGCGGGAAATAAAACGGAATGCAACAGGGACGTTGGATATGGAAGAAATAATTGAAACCATAGAACAAGGAAGGCCATGATTGTTGCTGATACAAATCTGATCGCTAGCCTGTGGGTCCCAAATAATATGGAAGAAAATGCGCTTAAGGTATTTCGCAAAGACCCTAACTGGATATCACCAACCTTATGGAGAAGTGAATTTAATTCTGTTCTAACATTGTATTTGAGAAGGCATATTTTGACTTTTAATGATATCGCGCAAATAATGGAGGAAGCTGAAAGAATGATGCAGGGCAATGAGTTCACCATCCCATCCCTTCAGGTTATTAAGTTGGTGCAGCAATCAAGTTGCTCGGCCTACGATTGTGAATTCGTTGCTTTGGCTCAGGAATTTAACATAATACTTGTAACCTTCGATACGAAAATTATTAAAGAATTTGGGAAGATTGCTATTCATCCGACAAAGTTTGTTAATTAAACATCAGCTTCTAGTCAGGAGCTATTCGGAAAGTTAGTTTTACCAATTATATGAATTTAGCAAATCGCTTATAAGTTGACAAATAACATCCTTTCGTGAGATCTTTTGCTCTGAGCACCCTGATCAATGCCCTGCGCTCTATGCCCCATACCCTTTGCTCCATGCTCTCCGCCCTTCGCTACTACGCCTCTTCCATCTCCTTAATTAACACATACCGCTGCTCATACAGCATATGAATGAATTTGGAAACGCGATCCTCGAGTTCGGGAATTTCTTCTTCCTTTTGTTCCTGCATAGCTTCACATATCTGCTTAACGGTTTTCTTGCCATCGATCAACAGCCAGGTTGAAGCACCGAGGTCATCCAGGTAGATCTTGAAATAATCTTTACGGGCAGGCGCGATAAAAAAGCGCCGCATCCACTTTTTTTCAAATTTCGGCACGATCAAAGCCAGCCTCCCGTCTTCTTCCACCTGATGGTCATGGTTCTTGACAGGTGTTAGTTCTAGAGTGTTGGCCTTTTTCAGCATGCGTCGCCGTTGAAATATATTTTTTCCCATGGGCATTGTTTCTGGTTTATGGCATCAAAAATAAGGGATTTTGGGCAGATGGGGATTGGTTGATTGGATGATTGATTGAATGGGTGAAAGGCTGAATGGTTGATTGGTTTATTGGTTAATTAGTTGATTGGTTGAATGGTTAATTGGTTAACACTGGTGTCCGGTAAACATCAAAGAGATTCTTCCCTCAGAAAATGAGCGATACAATTTAGTACCTAAGTTGAGCGATTTGAACGCAGTGAAAAAACGCTTTGCGTTTTCCCTCCGCATCCACCTACTTTCTTAAAACTTTTGTCACCTCGTAGAAGCCGACGCTAGGAGGCGACTGAGAAATCTCCGTCGGGTTGTAGGGTTCTTTGTAAACAGCTGTACTATTTTCCACAGCTTTTCAATAAGCACAACTTATTGACGGATAATATATCTCTACCATCTTTAGGCTCTCTTTGACACCTCGAATCCCTAGACTTTTAATAAGTCCACATTGCACTAATGACAATTAGCTTTAATCATCTATTGTTCGGCTAAATGGAATTTATTTTCAAAAATTTGATCATGCCCAATAGCATATAATAACCTCAAATTTTCTTGTTCTTTTGTCTTGATACAAAAGAACGAAAAAATCAAGGCTTCGTATTGAATGACCATAAAAGCTACGCGTGAAATTTGCTTGCGCCATTCAAGCCGTTCGCATGAAAGGAATTACCATAATGCAGACTTTACCGGATGCTCACTCATGAATGGCTTGCTCAAGGCCACCCCTTAAATTTCCCGCTTGTTTTATGAGCCATTCAATACAAGGCCGGAGGAAAAATACAAGATCACTTTTTCCAAAGCAATATTCTATTTCTTACGAAGATATATCATTTTCATAACATCTTGTATATATGCTAGTTGTAAAAACTTGTCATTGGTAAGGAGGCGACTGAGAGGTCTCCATCAAATTGCAAACGCCTTTATATTTAAACATAGCCGATTCATCCGGAGTAATTCATAATCTTTTCACAGTCAAAATCCAACAAAAACTTGTCATTGGTAGATTTATGCCGATGATTCCGATCCCAATAGCCATCGAGACTATCGTGCTCGGCATAAATCGAGCTTGTCTGCCGGGCAGGAAGGGAATCTCTGTGTTAATGCCTTTTTCCCGGACAATAGTGATTCCTGGTATGTTTCCCGGGCACCAATTTTACGAATTAACAAATTAACAAATAAACCAATTAACGAAAAAGGGCGCTGCAATACAGCGCCCTTTTTCAATTCATTATTTAACTTTTTGTTTTATTGTAGATCTTCTTCTTTAACCTTAGCCGATTGCTTTAAGGGTATACGAACCAAGATAATACCGATGATCACAAAGATCACAATGCTTGTGATGAATGACGGGTTGTCGAGGCGGAACCAGTCGACCTCGCCAAATGCCAGTCCGGCAAAGAGCAGCCCGATAAGGGCTTCACCGGCAATTAAACCGGAAGCCAGCAATATTCCAATGTTGTTGACCTTCTCCTTCCGTTTTTCGCTAAACTTGCCTTTATCCTTATAAATATCGAGAATTCCTTTGATGATACCACCTATAAAAATGGCAAAGGTGGTTTGGAGGGGCAGGTACATACCAATGGAAACGAGCATGGGGCTTTTCACCTGCATCAGGATGAAGCCAACGCCCATCAGCATACCGGTAATAATAAGTGGCCAGGCCATTTTACCACCAATAATTCCTTGTGAAAGAATAGCCATCAGGCTGGCCTGCGGTGCAGGCAATTCTTTACTACCGAATCCACCTTCATAACCGTCGCGTAAGCCCACGGCGATGTCGCCTTCGTGCAGGATGAACAAGGGAATGAAAAGTACGGCAGCAGCCGCAATCACACCTATGATGTCACCGATCTGCATTTTCCAGGGCGTACCGCCGAGGAGGTGACCGGCTTTCAGGTCTTGCAGCATCTCACCGGCAACCGCTGCCGATACACAAACAATGGCAGCAACTGCCAGGGTGGAAGCAATACCGCTTTCACCACGCGCACCAAGGATCAACATTAATAATGCAGTTACAACAACCGTTGAAATCGTTAAACCGGAAATGGGGTTGTTACTCGAACCGACAATACCCACCAAATAACCGGAAACAGCGGCAAAGAAAAATCCGAATACCACCATTACCGCCGAGGCAACCAGGGCTGTAATGAAATTGGCGCCAAAAATGAAGTGAGCAATCAGGTAAGTAGCCACACCGGCCGCAACAATTCCTATCATAATCCAAAGGAAGCTGATGTCTTTTTCGGTACGCTTGGTGGTTGATGTGCCTTTAGCCGATTCCTTCAGGTCCTGAACGGAGCGTGAAATGCCCTGAGCCAAGCTTTTACGCATGCCCCAAAGGGTCCATGCGGTACCCACCAACATACCACCAATAGCGATTGGCCTTACAATAGTTTTCCATACCTCGCGGATTTGGAAAACCGGGTCCTGAACCCTGCTCATGGCTTCGTTCATGTCGGTGGCCAGGTTTTGGGCAACCAGGTATTCGGCCCAGGCATTCAAATCGATGGAATCGCCAATGAAATAAAGAATAAGCGGGGTAAGCAGCCCCCAGGCGATAACCCCACCGCTAAAGTTGAGAGAAGCCAATTTAGGTCCGATAATGTAACCCACACCGATATAAGCCGGTTTCAAGCCGGGGCTTCCAAGCAGGATGCCGCCTTTGGCTTTAATGGCTTCCCCGGCGCCGGTGATAAACTGTGTTTTGAAGGCAACGAATTTGTTCCAAACGGGCAGAAAGATGCGGAATTCGCCCATGGTCTTGATCAAACCGCCAAGGCCCATAGCCCAGAACAAGTACTTGGAACCGCCACCGGTTTGCCCGGTTTTATGGATCTCCGATGCAGCAACCGACTCGGGGAACGGAAGTTCGGCATCATTTACCATCACCCTGCGCAGCAAGGCTACGAACATAATTCCCAAAACACCACCGGTAAGCATGATAAGTGCAGAGATGATGTAATTACCTGGCGTATAAAACGGATCCCAGATGCCCGAAATGTAAAATGCCGGAAGCGTGAAAATGGCTCCGGCAGCAACCGATTCACCTATCGATCCGACTGTACGGGTAAAGTTCTCTTCGAGTATGGTTCCCTTTAACGCTCTGAGTATAGCCATACCGATAACAGCAGCCGGATAGGTTGCTGCGATGGTCATACCCGCCTTAAGCCCCAAATACGCATTAGCAGCACCGAGAATTACGGCCAGGATCAATCCGATGATCAATCCCCTTACCGTGAACTCGGTCATTCGCGTTTCAGAGGAGACAAATGGTACAAAGTTCTTCTGATCTGACATATTTGCTCGTTTTAAAGTTAGTAATTTTCAAAATCAGAGCGAATTAAGCGAAAATCTAACAGAATGGCAATCATTAGTTTTCCAAAAAATAATGAGGTTTCGGTCAAATAACTGATAATTAGAATGATGTGTGTTGATATTTAGTTTGATTAAGATGTTATGATTATTAATTCTTTGACCGATTTTATGGTTTATATACGAAGAAGCACTTGTATTTTGCATGGAGCATGGAGCATGGAGCATGGAGCATGGTGCATGGTGCAAGGTGTTTGGAACCCGTGCGACTCAGAATGCTGAAAAAACAGAAATCTTTGATTTTCAAATTTTCCGCATTTAAAACATAGAACCTTTTTTACGCCAAGCTCCATGCACCCAGTCACAGGTTAAACAGAACGTAAAGCTTCTACATTCACCGATTACCCTCATAATCCTGGAAATTTGAAATGTACACCAGATTCTTTGTATCAAAAAAGGCTTCATCAAAAATGGACGATAGCTCATAAATTTTGTATGCCGTTATTCCGGCAGGGATTTCTTTTTCCACTTCACCGCCTTTCAAGTAAATGATACCGTTTTTCAGATCATTTTCACCTTGTTTTTTGATCAATTTACGGGTGAAGGCAATAAACTTTGGAAGTTCGGTAATAGCCCTGCCAAGAACAAAATCGTACCGGCCTTTTAGTTTTTCCATCCTGGAGTGGGAGGTGCTTACATTTTCCAAGCCAATATCCCGGGCCACGGCATCCACTACTTTTAGCTTTTTGGCAATGGAATCGACCAGGTGAAATTGGCATTCCGGAAACATAATGGCCAGGGGAATTCCCGGAAAGCCACCGCCGGTTCCTGCATCAAGCAGTTTAGTTCCTTTTATAAAACCAAAAAATTTTGCAATGGCCAGTGAGTGAAGCACATGGTGAAGATAAAGGTTATCGATATCCTTGCGGGAAACCACATTGATGCGCTCATTCCAGTAGCGATAAAGTTCATCAAGCCGGGCAAACTGCTCATACTTACCGGCGTCAAGACCGGGAAAATATTTGTGGATCAACTGAAGTGACATCTATCCCTAATTCAAATATAAAAACAAGAAAATTAATGGAAGAAGAACACCTATGGTGGTAAGCCAAGCTCCCCGGCCGGTGATCCCGTTTTTTCCTTTCAGAACAAACAAGCCTGTTATTGCCAACACAAACAATCCCACACCATAAAGATCGGAGAAATATTTCCACCATTTCCCCGGGTTGTAATGCAGGTAATTCATTTCATAAAGAATGGGGCGGCGTTTGATCTTTTCAAGATCCCCAACACCTGTTTGGGTATCGAACATGATAGAGCCGCCTTCGAGGAACACTTTCATTCTTCTTTCACCTGGGAAATAGTGCTTTTTATAATTGTTGGCTTCACCGAAATTTTTGAGTATATCAATCACTTCTGCTTTATTGGGACTGGGATTGGAAACAAGGCTTTCGGCCTTTATCGTTTTTTGAGTGATGTTGTAATTAGGATTCCAGTCTTTAACATGATTGATGGCGATACCCGAAATGGCATAAATAATCGTCATCCCAAAAAAGAAATAGCCCAGGTCGCGGTGGACAGCCCGGTTTAGTTTTCTCCACTTCATCTTTCATAATAGTTTTATGATGCAAAAATAGAAAAGGTCAGGTTTAAAACCCGACCCATTCCAAATTCATATCAATGCCCTTTAGTCTAATGATTAGAATATCTTAAAGTTCTGTATAATCCTGGCAATCTATGGAATAAAATGTAAGCTTGTCCTTGTTGCTTTCATCAAGCTGTTTTTTCCAATTTTCGACTTTCATCAGCGTTTCTTCGGCTTCTTCGTTATGTTCATGCCCTTCTTCACCGGAATGCATAGCTTCGGGTTTGGTGGTTTCGGTCATCTCCTCGGCTTCACTGCGCATTTTGGCTAATGATGCTTTGGTAATTTCCTGAACACTAACGATACCGGTTACCCTTACATCGCTACCTTCCATTTCGGCGTTGAATACGCCACTTTGTTCAGTACTTAGGATTTTAACTCTTTTATCGGGATCTTCGGACATGATAAACATGCGTTTTCCGCCATGTTTACATACATGAACCACCGTACCCTCTATGGATACTTTTTTGCCGGCGTATTCAGGGGCTTTTTGTTCAAAATCGGCAACCTGAACGGTTTCGACTTGTGTTTCTTGTTTTTCGTTGTCAGCTTTTTGCTCGCTTGTGCCACATGATGCAAACAATAATGCAATGAGCAGCAGGGAAATGAATGTTCTCATAGGTTTTTTTGTTAATGGTTAATTATTGGCAAAAATATGAAATATCCAATCAGTGCCATATATTTTTGCTTATATATGAGTTAATTTTTTCCGGGCACTTCGCCACCAAGGTATGCAAAAGGTAACATCACCAACAGCCCGACTATGCAAAACCACATGGGATGTGGGATAGCCAGTACCCAAAGTAACCCCACCAATAACAGTCCAAATCCAACTATCAGGGCATGTGTGGTGCCATTGTTTTTGGCAATCAATGCCGATACCAGTCCTCCTGCAAAAGATCCCAATCCCCAGGCCGCCAGTACATAAAATAAAGCTGCTTGCGGAAGGCTTTCAATCACTGTTGTTGCCTCACCAACATTCTTCGCTAAATTTGCAGGATAGAGAAAGGTGCCAAACACTTTAATCAGTATTATAACAATAATACCTACAATAACACCAGTAATTATCGCTAATATACTACGTCCCATAATTTAGAGTTTTACACAAATATACATAAATAAATATGAACATTATAACTATCTTTTTTTTTAAAATATTAACTTTATATAAAAGTAATTCATATTTTAACAACATAAAAGAAAAATTATGGAAAATTCATTCGCTTGCCCAAAGTGCAGAGGATACCTGGTTTTGCAAGGCTACCTGGTTTTTTCGGTTAAAACCGAAAAGGGAAGTTCCGGCTTGATATTTCTGAGCCCCAGGCTGGGAGATTATGAATCGCATATGCACCCTTCCCTTGAGATGAAAAGCGGAGAAAGGGCCAGTTTCTTTTGTCCTATCTGTCATGCCAGGCTAAATCATCGGAGGTACAACGATCTGGTGCGGGTATGGATGTATGATGACAACGGCGAACGATTTGAGATCTTTTTCTCAAGGATTAAGGGCGACAAAGTAACCTTTCAGATCAAGGGGAATTTTATTCAGCGTTATGGGGATAAGCACCCGCGGTTTAATGAATACCTGCGGATTATGGAAGATTATCATCCCTTTAAAAATATCAAGCCATAAAAGAATTTTCGCGATCGTACGTTAAAGATTAATTATAGCTCATTATATTTGCTGCTTAGATAGTGCGCAATAAACTTTAATCGACGTATGCGACGAATTAGCTACCTGGCATTTTTTTTAATCGTCATCTTAATTTTTAGTGGTTGTGGAACCAAGAAGTTTGTTCCACGTAAATCTGCTTCAACTAAGGATTATATCAATACATACAGGAGCCTGGCCATTGAGCAGATGCACCGGTATAAGATCCCTGCCAGTATTAAACTTGCACAGGCTATTCTGGAATCGGGTAGTGGTAATAGCACCTTGGCCACAAAAGCGAATAATCATTTCGGCATTAAATGCAATAACGGATGGCGGGGTGCATTTTACCGTCATGATGATGACCTGCCTAATGAATGTTTCCGCAAATATAATTCGGTGGAACAATCGTATAAAGACCATTCACAGTTTTTAACCAGTGGCAGGCGATATTCCAGGCTTTTCGATTTGAACGTAACTGATTATAAAGGATGGGCAAGAGGATTGAAAAGGGCCGGTTATGCTACCAATCCGCAATATGCCCAGTTGCTGATCGGAATTATTGAGCGGTATGATCTTGACCGTTTAGACCGGAAAAAGCCACGCCAGATAAAAAAGGAGATGGAGGCACAAGCCAGGGAAATTACACCGAATGAACGTTTTCTGGCCAGGGGAATTGATAGTAGTGAATTTCGCTTCCATGAACAAGGGCCTAATAACCGTAAAATATATCTTAACAACGGGAAAAAGTTTGTTTTTGCCCGTGAAAATGACAGCTTCCTCAAGATTGCCAAAGATTTTAAGATATATGCTTACCAGATCTATAAATACAATGATTTAAATAAGCACTCTACCATTTACAAAGGCCAGATGATATACCTGGAGAAGAAACGGAATAAAGGGACTAAAAAATACCATACCGTAGGCGAGGGTGAGAGCATGCATTTTATAGCGCAGCGCTATGGAATAAAGCTTGACAAACTGTACAAAAAAAACCGCATGGAACCGGGTAGCCAGCCCCATGCGGGTGTAAAACTTAAATTGCGTTAAGCAATTTTATTCGGTTTGCTCCTTGGGTGCGGGGCTCTTCGTTTCCTTAGCTTTCTTCATTTCTTCCCCGGTCTTTTCGGGCTTTTCAAATATCGAAACATTTAAACCAAACCTCAGGTTGGCTTGTCGTGCATTGTCCGGATCCATTAACCCTACCAGGTTATCGCCGATAAAGTAGGCTTGAATGGGGCCGAGATTCAATGACAATCCCAGTCCGATGTTGCTATAAGTATTGTTAATAATGGAATAAGCTGCTTTAAGATGAATAGCCCGGTTTACCTTGTAATTATAGTTGAGGTTTATTACCGGGATGAAGGTATCGCCATAGCTTGTTCCATAAAACATGGCGCCGGCCGAGCTTTTCTTATTGATCTTATAATTACCGCTAATGTTAAAGCGGGTGGGTAGTGACGTGCTGAACTCCGTTTCTGTTTCGGTCACATTAAAAGTGGCTTCAAGGGTGTCCGTAAAGGCTTGCATTATATCGGTGGAGTCGTTCTTTTCGTTGAAGTAAAAGCCGTCGTATTCAAAGTCCTTAAAGTCGCTTTCGTAGCTTTTAAGGGCCGTTTTCCAGTTGATGGAGCCCATGTCGGTAATGGCTGCCGAAGCGGTTATTTTGTCATTTACCTTATAAGTAGCTCCCAGGTCAATGGCGAAACCACTGTTTTCATTCGACAGCAAATTATCCGTTATATCGGTATCATCATCCGTGGATAATCCTGCCGTATGGATGAGGAAATCGGAGTGGCCCGATAAATTATAGACCGTTTCGGGATCGCTGCTGGTTGTAAAATTAACATCCATACGTTCGACTGAAATGGCTGCCATTCCCTTGAGGAATTTCAGGCGCCCCCCGATGGTGAGGTCCTCAAAACCCGGTATGGGGCTGGAATAACCCACATGATAGGCCAGGTAGCTGCCCAGGCCAACATCGGTGGCGCTAAAATCAACGGTTTCATTAAGGAAACGCTCATCGGCATTGCCATAATACACAAACTCGATAAGCTCCTTAGGGTAGTTAAATAACAAGTTGGTTTCGTGGTTAACACCAAGCGACAGATAGCCCTTATTAATTCGGGTGCCGACGAATAAAACATCGTTTTGCACATTAAGGAGCATTTGGTTTTCTTCTTCCATAACGCCCAGCATTCCTTCAATATCAACATCCAATGAATCATCGGCAGCCCGTTCGGTCAGAATATCATTGACCGTTAATGAGCTGTTATGATAATTAAAATAGATGGACGAAAGGCCGGGAATACCCACCGTTAGCTTGGGTTCGGGTATTATCGACGGATTAGTGTATACCGATTGCGGTACGGAATGGAAGTTATGCAATACCACATTATTTTGGGCTTTTAGACCAAATGATGCGGTAATAACGAGGTATATGGTGATAATAACTATTTTTTTCATGATTAATCAGTTTTTAATTGAGCTTTAACACCAACAAATACTTGCAGCTTATTATCAGTATACAGTTTTACCGACTGATTTTCATGGTTATATGTGGCTATATTAACCTTAATGATCATTTGATCGGCTGCAATCATGTTATCGAATTCTTCCTGATTGAGAATAAGTTCCATATCGCTTACGCCCGGTTCGTTAACCAATGAGTTCTCAGTGGCTTCGCCGGCCGTTAAAGGATTGGAGAAAGTAATTTCATCGATCACAGTATTGCTTTGTGAATCAAACAAATGAAGCTGAATGTCGGCTGAGAACGGGAAGTGATTAACTGCATGCAAAGTCAGCGATACCGTTTCAACATTTTCATTAAAGTCCTCATCCAAATCCAGGTCAGCTGTATCCTGAACGGTAAGATTACCGGTTCTGATCTCAAGCGGAAGGTCCATATCCACTCCAATGGTAAAGCTGCTTTCTTTGGAGGCGAAGTTCTGTTGCGAACCGAATGTGTTGGCGAAGGCCGAACCGGAGTAGACTACTTTCTCAGGAGGTAGCGCCAGCAGATCGACCACATCGGAGTTTTCACTGTTAATGGTAATGGTTTCAACTACCGTTTCACCCGGTGTTTGTGGATAGCTAAAACGAATTGATCCTGCCGGGGCATCATCCATATTAATGTTCAAGCTTTGTGCTTCGCCTTCTGCAGAACGTCCTGTAAAGTTGAGGGCAACCTCTATGGGCACTCCAATGGAATTGGAATAATTAAAGTTGAGGTTGGGATTGGTTAGCGTTAATCCTCCTTCAATCTGATCGAAGAAATCGATGCCGAGGTCCAGAGAATCGGCTTCCACATCAACTGTGGCATCACCAAAATAGCCTTCCACATAGTCGAATTCCATGTCAGTAAGTGAGAGATCCACTTCAACGAAATCGGCCGAATCAACTGCAATTATGCCATCGGAGGCTATGGTGTTAACACGATAACCAACTCTAAGCCGGTTGTAGGCCGTATCGGGAGCTTGTGTGAGGTCCATTTCCACCCCGTCGAGATCCCACACACCTGAGACAGAGCCAAAGGCAGGTACTGTTCTGCTTAGCTCTGGTGCGGAACCATCAAGTTCACTGGAAGGAAGGTTGAGAAACAGTTCTATATCAAGGGGGATTTCAGAATTAAAGGTATAGTCGATTTTGGCCTTGCTGAGTCGCAGGAGTGTAACTTCGGCGTTGTTTTCCGGGGTTATTGCGATGTTGGTGGTGTCGGCGATAACTTGCTGTGCTTCTACTTCGGCCTGCCCGCTGATAACAGTGGCATCAACTATCCCCATATCCATGGAGATGCTGTCCTGTAAGTTGATCATAACCGAATCAGGGTGACTTCCCGGGGAATTGAAAGCTACGATTGCAGCATTAATGGTGTTGGGCAATGTTTTGCCGGCCAGATCGAAAGGCTCACTTTCGGTTTCACCCGGGGCTATTTGCTCTAGGGTGTAACTCTTGATCAGGGTGTCTTCTGCACTGTTTCTAAGATCGAGCTGAAGGTCGGTTAGTGTAACTGGCAGGTAATTTGAAAAGGTCAACACCAATGATCCTTCCGAAAAAGTAGCCTGCTGGAACTTGTCAAATGGATCGATATTGAAGTCATAGGGACTCTCAAGTTCCATAGGTGGGAAAATATTTTCCTCTCCATCGTATGCTTGCAATGAATCTGCTGCATCCTGGTTGATCGATCCAAGCAACTGGTCCAGCACCGCTTTGCCATGCACGTTTACATCTTCCAGTTTTACTCCACCCATGGAATAGCTCTCGGTAAGCGCTTCATTATCCGGTAATTCAAAAACTTCATCAATGTTAACGCTAAATAATGAATCTTCTGAATAGGCTACCTTAATGGCAACTTCATTATCACTGATGGTATCGAAGATCAGTGTTGAATCGGGGTCAAGCAAATGGCCCAGCGTCAACTCCGAGTTGATCACCGGCACTGCAAAGGTTGGATTGAGATCGGGTGTCCTTACCTTATCGAGATCTTTCTGGCACGACGTCAAAAAGAACATCAACAGGGCCATTATCCCCAATCCGGACGATAAAATGCTCCGTTTTAAAATGGTTTTCATAGTTGATTACTTAAGTTTTGATTAATAACAATAATACTCATGTCATTTTATATGTTCTTGTTCTTAACAACTCATTAACAAAATAACGATTACTATCAATATTTAACAGCCAATGACAACGTATATAAATTATATGCTGTCTGTTTTGTTCACTAATGAAAGCATAAATCTATGAAAAAATCCGCAATAGTGAAACACACCGCATCTTTAATTTTGGCACTTGCTTTCTACTAAATGAATTGCTAATTTTAGGTGCTCAAAAATACCGGTTATTATGAAAAAAATTACCCTCATTATTGCTTTATTCTTTATTAGTTCTCTTGTGCATGCACAAGTTATACCCGATTCCATGCGGGTTAGTTGGAGTCAAGTGGGTTATTCGGGTGAATTACCCGACCCTGCCAATATTCTGAATGTAATGGATTATGGAGCCACAGGCAATGGCGTTACCGATGATTACGGGGCCATTACCGATGCCATTGATGCTGCCGGAGAAGATCCGGCGGTGATTTATTTCCCTTCGGGAACATACCTGGTTAAAAGTTCCTTAACACTTCCGGAAGGGATTATATTACGGGGACTGGAAACCGATTCGGCAGCCATTCATTTCAATTTGGAGGAACAACCCCTTGATTGTATAAAGATCAACGGAACCGCCGATGGGAGTTTTGTGATGATAAACGGAGGCCTGGAGAAAGGTTCCAATACCATCACAGTTGAAGATGCCTCGCAGTTCAGTGCAGGAGATTATGCGGAACTGCGCCAGGAAAACGGCGAATGGGATTCCGATCCGGCTCCCTGGGCTGAGAAAGTTGTGGGGCAAGTGGTTCAAGTTACTGCCATCAACGGGCAATCCCTCACAATTGACCGGCCTTTACGCATTGATATGGACAGCCAATTAAACCCGGAGATCAGAAAGATAGACCCTGTTATGGATGTGGGGGTCGAATGCCTGAAAATCCGCCGCCTTGATAGTGTTCCCGAGGGTTCGGGCGCCAACATTAAGATGAATATGGCAGTTAATTGCTGGGTAATTGGCGTGGAGAGCCACAAAAGCGTTTCCTCCCACATCGATGTGGTTACCAGTAAGAATATTGAGATCACCGGCAATTATATCCACCATGCTTTTACTTATAACGGCGAAGGTAAGCGTGGTTACGGTGTTACGTTAAACAATCATACCAGCGATTGCCTTATTGAGAATAACATCTTCCGGTACTTGCGTCATGCCATGATGGTGAAGACAGGGGCCAATGGTAACGTGTTCGGGTACAATTATTCCATTGAACCCAATCGACCCGAATATCCCACCGATGGAGGCGGCGATATATCATTGCACGGGCATTACCCGTTTGCCAATCTTTTCGAAGGGAATATCATCCAGAACCTCATCATTGACCATTACTGGGGCCCTGCCGGACCGTATAACACCTTTTTCCGCAACCGGGCTGAATTATACGGGATCATCTCAACTTCTTCAGAAGTGGAAACCGACAAACAGAATTTTGTGGGTAATGAGGTTACCAATACCCAACCCCTGCACGGCAATTACTCAATTAGCGGAGAAGAACATTTTGAATACGGCAATAATGTGAAAGGAACCATCATTCCCTCAGGCACCGATGACCTGACCGACGAAACCTATTATCTGGATGGCGAACCCATATTTTGGAATGTCAACTCCGATTGGCCTTCCATTGGCATTCCCAATGAACTCGATGAAGGGACTATTCCCGGAGAAGTCAGGTATATGGAAGGGGAAGATCTGACCATTTGCCCGGGTGAGGAAACAGGTGTAAATGAAAACCGGGAGCAAGGTTCCAGGGCTATAAAAATCTATCCCAATCCCGCCGGCGATGTGATTTATATAACAGTTCCGCAACAAGAAGTGAAAAACTTCACGGTTCGGGTAACCGATCTAACGGGAAGGATCATCAAGCAAGCAAAGCAGGAAAATGCAGGACTCATGCGTATTAAGCTGCCGGATGAAATGAAATCAGGGATGTATTTGATCCAGGTTAATACCGGGAACACCTTGATTACCCGGAAAGTTATGAAGCGATAAGGATATAAGAAACACGAAATCATAAAGTGTATTAGTTCAACAAAGAGCCTGCAAGAATAACATAACAGGTCTAGTTGAGGGAATATACCAATACCTTATTCCGGTAGGAGGTGACCAGGTGCAGCTTATCATCATTGTTCAGGTTGCCAAGGGCCATGCCTGTATTGGCTTTAAACTCAAGGCGGGGAAACATTGCTCCCGATTTATTGAATAATTGGACATACTCATGCTGGTTGTCCATCACGGCAAGAATGTTTCCGTAAGGTGTATTTTCCCTGAAAAGGGGAGCATTTATAATAGGGGATTGAAAACGGTGTTCGACAATTACATTTTTAAACCGGTCGAAAGCAATGAGCCTGTCACCATCAAGGTAAACAAAATCTTCTGAATTATCATTATCCATGTCAACGTAGCGGAAATAATGGCCGGCAGTAAATTCTCCAAAATCAGTCTTTTGAATATTCCCTGATCGTTTTATATAAGTAAGCTTACCGTTTACATCTGTTGTGATCATGATTCCCTTACTATTGGTGTTATTCTCATAAAAAGGTGAATTCAGGGCGTTAAGAAAATCACTTTTCATGGATATGCGGGTTGCTCCCCGCCGGTTAACGATCTTGATGTTGTTGTTGCTTTGAGGAATAATGATGTAATCGCGGTTGCCGGCAATAACATGTTGTACCGGGTAGTTAACGCGTGAATCGAGGGCAGGTTTGTGCCAACCTCTCACAGGCTTTCCTTCGAGGTAATAGTTATAAACTTTTTTATCCTTTAAGGCCAGCAAGATTCGCCTGCTGTTGATGTCGCGATAGTGGAGTACTGATACTCCGTTTGTGGCTTTTGTTTTAAGTTTGATGGGGTAATCGGCCACTTTGTTTCCTTCAAGATCGATTAGATAAATGAATTCATTGGTGTTGAAGAGGTATTGGAATTTTCCGTTTTTATAATAATCAACCACTAAAACATCACTTATCACATTGCCGGCCAGCGGTACAGTCCATTTTAAATTACCCAGGTGATCGATCATATGCATTTGATGAAGTTCATCAAAAACAAGAATTTTTAGTTTTCCGGTGGTATGGTCACGGACAAGATAAGGCCCCTTGTCGATGTTCGTCTTGAGTTCGGCCGACCAATCATAGGCTTCATCGGTTTGCTTAGCCTGTGAGTAACAAATACATAAATTGGAATAATAAAGATCCTGATTGGGGGCATATTCCATCGAAAAAATGTAGTTGTCGAGCGCCGGCAGGTAATCTTCCAGGGTTTTAGCCAATTCTTCTTCCAGGTATTCATTAAAAATGGCGCCGGCAAAATGAAGATTAGCATAAAAATGCACAGCGGCATCGTTCATTGTATTTTCCTGGTAATTCTTGAAATGCTGTTCCCTATTAAGGGTTTGCTCACGGTTAATTAGGCCGTAAAGTTGCTTCACATTCTCATAGCTTTCGGAGATCAGGAGGATTTTATCGGTTATAATCCCATAGGCATTTTTTAGTTCCCCAAAGGGTTCACCAAATAACAAGGGGAGGGTGTTCTCCGGAAGCTTGTAAATATCATGCCTGATAAGTCTTCCATACCGGTTGATCCAACGCCTTGCTGCCCGCCTGTTTTCAATCCCGATAATAGCAACATTTTGTAATTGTTGCCCGGTCCCCTTGTGCCAGGTAGAAATGATAGCATTGCCGCTGGAAATGGGACTAAGCGCTTTAACCGGATCGCTCCCGTAATTTGCCTCAAGTGTCGATAACTGTTTCCGGTAATGGTTATAGTCGCCATTGGTCTTCAAGAATTCCTGCCGGTGATTACGATAAGCCTCCGGGTCAAAATGATATTTTAAAAACCAGCAAGTTTGGGAAGGGAGGTAGCCTACCAAATCCTGCTCTTTTGGTGAATTTTTAAGATTAACCAGGAATTTTTCGGTTGAATCGCCTGCAAAAGTGAATCCACTTAAAAAGAGCTTTTTGTCTTTTAAGGTAAGGTCCAGCGAAGAGGTGCGTGCAAACCGGTCGATAATAGCCTGGTCAATTGATTTTGCCGAAAGGGATTTAATAAATGGCGCCAGCGCCTCATAGTTAATATAGAGGTTTCCGTTTACCTTGTTGCCGGCGGTTTTAATGACTTTTTTATACGCCTGTGAGCTTTCCAGGGTTTCCTCGCCATCGAGGTGAGCCATAGCACGCACGATGAGATCAACGGAGAAGGAGCAAACAAAAACGCCTTTCTTCACGGCATAGTTGAAAACCGACCCGGTTTGCTTGTGGATTACTTTGTAGGTGGTAATTGAGTTGGCTTGGGCTTTAATAATTTCATAACTGTTACCAAGTCCCTTGCTGATCAAATTGGTCACACCATTTTTTCCGGCGGCATCGGAGATGTTTATGGAAAAAAGCACATCGAATCGGTTTGTGCTCACCTGGTGCAGGGATAAAAAGAGATTCCGGGTTTCAAGGATGTCTCTTATTTTACTTTCCTTCCTCAGGGTGGTATCTATTGAGAGCAAAACCCGGTCAATACGCTCTATCTCGTCGATGTTCCGCAGGTTTTTCCAAAACTCCCGGCCCTGAAGATTTTGCATTAACTCCAAGGCATTATTGGTTTCGAACACAAGGATGGCGCTTTCAGGAATTGCTTTTGCTGCCGGGGTGTAAGGCTCCTGTGCTTTGAAGTACAGATAATAGCCTCCGCCTCCCAATCCACCCAGCAAGATGAGAACAATCAAAACAACAAATACGGTCCGCCAGGATTTCATAGAGGTTTTAAATTCATTTATACCAATTACCAAAAATAAGGGATTTTGAGGGCATTGAAACTGCTATGAAGAAAAATCTATCAACAGCCTGATGTTAATAGGAGATCATGCTGTAATATGGTTGTTTTAAAGTGGAATGATTGAATGGATGAAAGCTTGACTGGGAATTGGGATGCATATTGTGGATTCCCCATTAGCTAAAAATCCAGTTTCATTTGTTCGTTTATCCTGAAGCTTTTACGGTGATAGGGCGAAATGCCGTGCTCGGCTATGGCTTTCTTATGGGCGGGAGTAGGATAACCCTTATTGGTGATCCATGCGTAATGCCGGTATTCACTGTGAAGTTGCTCCATATAGGCATCGCGGTGAGTTTTGGCAAGAATGGAGGCTGCTGCGATGGAAGCATAAGTTGCGTCTCCGTTTACAATACAAATATGCTTTATGCTTTTATAAGCTTTAAAACGGTTTCCATCGATCAGCAATTGCCGGGGGGTAATTTTTAATTGATCGAGCGCCCGGTGCATGGCCAGGAAAGATGCATTTAAAATATTGATCTCATCAATCTCACGATTATCAACGGAACCTACTGCCCATGCCAAGGCTTCATTTTCGATTTGAAGCCTTAGCTTATTTCGTTCATGGACCGTTAATTTTTTCGAATCGTTCAGCAGCGGGGCGTTAAAATTGGATGGTAAAATTACCGCAGCTGCAAATACCGGCCCTGCAAGACACCCCCTGCCGGCTTCATCACAGCCTGCTTCGATAACATTATATGTGTGAAATGCCTTAAGCATGATTATAGAAATTTAGCGATGATGATGACCAGTAACAACAAACCGAACATAACTTCCGACCAAAAGGTTTTTTTAACTTCAATAAGGTAAAAACCAATAAACACCGCAACCGGGATAAAAAGCAGCATAATATGATATTTAAAATTACCATGTACATATAAAAAGGTAACCAATCCCGATAGAAACAATGCAATGATCACAATGTACTTTTTACGCAGGCTGACAGTTCGTTCGCCCAATCGGTTCAGGAACTTACCAAGGGTTAACACAAGCATGATCACTATAATCGACCAGAAGATGTGATAGATGCCCGGGTAATGAGAGATGTTCAGCGCTGAAATTTCGGCTATAAAATTTCCATAATGGCTTAGTTGATCATTTAACTGACCGATCCAATAAAAATATCCAAAGAGAAAAATATAGGGTGTAACTACTCCCCAGGGAGCAATCAACCATTCGCGCCAGGATAAAAAGCTGTAACTAAGCAGGCTTATCAGGACAAAAACCAGGAAAAGTATAGCCGGAAAATAAAACAGTGATGCCATGCCCACCATTAAACTGGCATCCAGCAAATGAACCAGGGATTCTTTTTTACCGTATATCTGCAAAATCCGGTTGAGGGCAATGATAAGAAACAAATTTGCGATCAGGACCGGGTGCAGGGTTAGCATTTCGGGCGAATGTGACATCAGCACCAGGTAAACCAAGGCAATCATAAAAGTGGTTTTCGAAAGCATTCCGCGTTCGGTAACCGCATAATTAAATGTTATAGCCTGGATAAAAAGCAGAATAAAAGCCAGGATGGTGGGAAGCCATTTAATATCGCCTATCCAATTGTGTAATATTGCATATAATGGACTTAATTCCGGGGGTGCCGGCATAGCCGGTGGCCCAATAAAGGCATCCAGCCAAAGCAATATTCCCACAATGGAGAAGATCAGTATCTTTGAGGAGTAACTCGAGCGGAAAAGCGATATCAACATAGGTTTTGGTTGTTAAATGATTATTGGTTTAACGCGACATCAGGTCTTTTCCAATGTCCTTCCGGAAGTACATCCGTTCGAAACTGATCTGCTTTATACTCCGGTAGGTTTTTTCCAGGGCTTTTTCCAGGGTCTTATCCATACCGGTAACCGCCATAACTCTTCCGCCGCTTGTCAGGAGGTTTTTATTTTCACCTTGCTTGGTGCCGGCCTGGAAAACAATGCTTTCTTTAACCTGCTCAATGCCAGTAATTGGTTTTCCTTTCTCATATTCCCCCGGATATCCACCTGATGCGAGCATAACAGCGGTTGCATATTGCTTGTCGATATCAAGTGTGCTATTATCGAGCTTTTCATTCCAGGTGGCTTCCAACAGATCGAGCATATCCGTTTTTATTCGGGGCAGCACAACTTCGGCCTCGGGATCGCCCAGGCGTACATTATATTCAACCACATAAGGATCGCCTTTAACATTCATCAAACCGAAAAAGATGAATCCTTTAAACGGAATGCTTTCTTTTTGCAATCCCTTGATGGTGGGTTTGATAATTTGTTCTTCAACTTTATTCATAAAGGTTTCACCGGCAAAAGGTACCGGCGAAATGGAACCCATTCCTCCTGTATTTGGGCCGGTGTCGTTTTCACCAATGCGTTTATAGTCCTTGGCTGATGGGAGTATTTTATAAGACTTCCCGTCGGTGATCACAAACACGGAAAGCTCTGTGCCTTCGAGGTATTGTTCAATTACAACGCTTGCAGAAGCTTTACCGAATTTTCCCCCAAGCAGCATATTGTGCAGATTCTCACTTGCATCATTAAAATGCTGGCAAATACTCACCCCCTTACCGGCTGCCAATCCGTCGGCTTTGATGACGTAGGGGGGATTTTCATGGTTGCGCAAGTAATCGAGGGCATCGGTATAGTTGTCCCGGTAAAATGTTTGATAACGTGCCGTGGGTATATTATGGCGTCCCATAAAGGCTTTTGCAAAATCCTTGCTGCCTTCCAGCTGTGCACCTTTTTTTCCGGGTCCGATAACAGCAACGTTTTTCAATTGATCATCGGTCTGAAAAAAATCGGCTATTCCGGAAACCAAGGGAGCTTCGGGGCCAACCACCACCATTTCGATCGCTTGGTCCAGCACCAATTGCTTTACAGCTTTAAAATCACCGGGCTTTACCTGTATGTTTTCGGCAATGGCAGCGGTTCCTGCATTGCCGGGCGCTACAAATAACCTGGTTAATCGCTTGCTTTGAACCAGTTTCCAGGCCAGCGCATGTTCACGGCCTCCCGATCCTAACACTAATATTTTCATATCTGCACATTTTTGCTTTGCAAAATAAATATTTTAATGCAAATAAAGCCTGCCTCATGGCCTTTCAAGTGTTTTATTTTTAACTTTGTATAAATACAATGAAAACTGTGGGCTTTAAGAAAAAACATATTGTTTTTGTTAAGCATAGCATTGAAGCCATTATATGGATTGTAGCTATTTTGTTGCTGGCATTTGATGATCCCACCGGAGGATGTCACTACAGCTTGTGCTTGTTTAAAAATCTGGGCTTATCATTTTGTCCCGGATGTGGCTTAGGCCATGCTATTTCATGGTTGTTTAGGGGAGAGTTCTCTCAATCGGTGCAGGCACATCCGCTGGGAATTCCTGCATTATTCGTGCTTATTTACCGTATATTTGTTGTTTTTTCAGATTCAGTAAAAATGGTAAAAATCATTTATTCATAAAACCAAAAGGAGATGGCAGACGCATTACTTTATTTACCGGAAATTGAAGGCTTGGAACATAGCCATGTACAAAGGATCATGAATGATTACAATGAAAAACAGGCCAGGGAATTTGCCCTGATCTACAGGAACCGCCGTAAATCGCCCGATTTGGTGCTTGTGCTCAACCTAATAGGTTTTTTAGGGGTGGCAGGAGTGCATCGCTTGATTATGGGGCAAATAGGGATGGGATTGCTCTATTTGTTAACCGGCGGCTTGTGTTTGATAGGGACCATTGTCGACATAGTGAATCATAAGAGCCTGGCTTTTGAATTCAACCGCAAGGTGGCTGATCAGGTGGCGGCGATTGTGTATAATATGAATTTAAAATAAGGCCATTTTTTCATTTAGTCAGATCATTTTCATCAATTGCTGATTTAAATTGTTTGGAAAATCAAATGGAAATTAAATTTGTTAAAAATTCTTCTTATATTGGGACATAATTTCCCGGTTTGTCGGTTAAGTAATTGAAAATCAGGACGAAGGGGGATTGAAAATTTGTGTGTGACTAATTGAATGCGGTATGCTAAAACTGGTTAAGGTAAAGATTAATAAGTACAAAAGCTTCCAGCAAGAGCAGGAAGTGAAAATCGAGGATCGTGTTACCACCTTGGTGGGCAAGAACGAATCAGGTAAAACTGCTTTCCTCGAGGCATTGGCCAAGGTCAATTATTTTGAAAAGGATAAGAATTTCAAATTGAACCCGGTTTCGGACTATCCGCGTAATGAGTTGGTTACATTCCGTAATAGCAAAAAGGATATGGAAGCCCTCAGGTGTACCTTCGACATTAGCCGGCAAATGATGCAGGATATTGAAGATGATGTGGGCAAAGGAGTGTTTCCCACACGCCGCTTTTCATGCGGCATCTCTTACAAGGGCAAAACCACTTGGTTTGATTTGAAAGCCAACGAAAAGAAATTTATCGATCATTTCCTTAACCAGTATGATATTCCCGACAGCCTCAGGGAGAAGCTTTCGGAAATAAAAACAATTACTGATCTGTTGGAATACCGCAAGCATAACAGGCAGGATGAATTGCTGGCAAAGCTGGTAAGCGACCTGGAATCGACCTATGTTAAAAAAGGGTATAAATGGAAGAACAAGATCAAAGGATACATTGCCAAGCATCACCTTAAGAAGAACATGCCCGGTTTTTGGTATTTTGATGAATATTATTTGCTGCCTTCACGCATTAACATTAGTGCATTAAAAAGATCGAACCCCGAGGATGAGTCGCTCAAGATCTCACGTGCCTTTTTCGAGCTGGCCGGCATCAATGTGGATGAACTACTGGAAACCGATGATTTCGAATCCTATGTGGCGGATTTGGAAGCGACGTCTAATGCGGTGACCGAAGAAATATTCAAATACTGGACCACCGATCGTGACCTGGAAATTAAGTTCGATATTGAGCATCATGAACAAACCGGGGATAAGATCCTTGACATCCGCATTAGGAATACGAATCGAAAAGTTTCGCTACCGCTTCGTAATCGCAGTCGTGGCTTGAACATGTTTTTCTCGTTCATCGTATGGTTTAGCAAGATACAGCATCAGGGCAAACGAAATTTTATTCTCCTGCTCGATGAACCCGGGCTCAATCTTCATGCATCGGCACAAGCCGACTTATTGAAATTTATCGAAGATCTTTCCAAAGAATACCAGGTGATCTATACTACCCATTCGCCGTTTATGATCGATCCGTCGCATATGGGCCGGGTAAGAACACTGGTCGACAGCAAGGATGGAAGCAATATTTCGGAGCTGTTACGTGAAGATGATCCCGATACTTTATTCCCCTTGCAAGCGGCCATCGGCTTCAATTTGGCACAAAGCATTTTCCGGTATAAACGGAATCTCCTGGTTGAAAATCCTTCGGACCTGATCTATCTTACCGTTTTGTCGAACATACTCAAAGCAAAAAGAAGGACCGGCCTCAAGGAGACCATTAAAATTATTCCCATTGGCGGGCTTGATAAGCTGGTAACGTTCATTTCGCTGGTTCGCTCCGATAAACTTTCGCTGGTTTGCCTGATGCACTCGTTCCGTTCGGATGAGAGCAAACAAAAGGCCGAAGAACTAACCAGGGAAAAGATGATCAATAGCCGTAACATTCGTTTTTATGATGAATTTACGGCCAATATGGAGCTGGCTTCCATTGAAGATCTTTTTGAGAAAGAGGAATACATCCGCCTGTATAATGCAGCCTATGAAACCCGAACCGACATCCGGCTAAAGGACCTGGATTCAGCAAAACCGAATATACTTGATCAATTGGATAGCCTGACCGGTAAGCGTGATTTCGACCCATACCAGGTGGCCAGCAAGCTTGCCTTACTGTCGGTAGATGCCACCTTTTTCTCGTCGAAGACCCTGGCCCGGTTCGAAAAATTATTTAAAGAAATCAACAAATTATTATAATAACGTTATCGTTTACAATGATAACATAAACATGAAATAGTGGATAATGGATTGTCCGGTTTGTAAAACATCTGGTATTGATGATAATGCTTCCAAGTGTCCGAATTGTGGTTCGGATTTAACCATGTTCCGGTACCTCGATAATATCCGGCGAAACTGGAAAGCGCAGCGCCGCAATGTTAATCTGCTGGCGGTTGTTTTGTTGCTGTTTGTGATTGGAGTAGCTGGGGGCATGATCTACTGGCAGGATTCTATCCAATCCAGTCAGAATACAAACTCCGAGGAGATCAACCAACTTAGGGATGAGGTGGAGCGGCTTAAAAATGAAAAAGACAACCTGATGCGTACCATTATCGAATTACGCTCGGGTGGAAATAATCAAAGAGGATCAGGCTCGCCGGAAACTTCGGAAGATGAAAAACCCGCCACTGTTGAGCAAACGGATCGGCAACCCCAAACCGAACGGCAACAGCAGCAGGAACAGTGGAGCATACATGTGGTAAAACCCGGTGAGACATTATTTTCCATTGCCCGTGAAGAATATGGGAATGGACATAAGTATAAGAAGATCATGGAGGATAATAACCTGACAAGTTCCTCCATAACGGCCGGACAGCGATTGAAAATCGAAAAATAATGATTCTATGGCGAATATAGAAAGCGATATAGATGCCCTAACCCATAAGATCACGCTTTACCTTTCGGAAATCGTTGATTTGCGATCGAAGGTGAATTATTATAAAAAGGAGAATGAAAAGCTCCTTGCCGAAAACCTCAAGTTAAAGGAACAGTTTGAGCAGGAAGAACCCGGACAAGCCGGGCCTGCAAAAGAGAATCAGGAGCCTGAAGAGGAGGGGCCCAAAGAGGAAGAAAAATTCCCCTGGGAAAATGAGCAACCGATCCCTACGATGATTGATGATTATTTTAAAGAGCCTTTTCCCGAGGCTGAGGATAAGCCCACCTGGGAGTCGCGAAAGGCCGGGGGTAAGCAGGAAGAGCCACAGGAAAAAAAGAATTGGAAACAAAAGAAAAGCAAGGAGGAATCTTCCTCTGAAGAGAAAAAGAATAAGGTTTCGCTGGATGATGAGCTGGAAGCCTCCACACCTGGCATCGATTTCGAGCGGGATGAAAACAACCTGGATGCCGATGAAAACAAGCCCCCGGCGCCGCCGGAAGAGAACGAGGATAAGCGGAAAGATGAGGAGTGATGGGTTAAGTTCCAAGTTTCAAGTTTTAAGTTCCTGGTTAGCCGTCATTTCTGCTTATCGGATGATTAGGCGGATGATTAGGTTGAAGCTATTTTATAGTGTTGCATACTCTCTAATTTCTACCTTCTACTTTCTATTTTCTTTTAACTTTGATGGTTGATTGTTAAACAAAAATCCGCTTAACCATGAAAACACAACGTACGGTAATTGCATTAATACTGGGTGTTATATTCGGTACTTTTTGTGCCTGGACATCCTCCAAAGCTCCCGAAGTTGATTTAAGCACCCCGGTCCTGGTGGGCCTCGGGTTTAACCGTGTCATTCTCGGGTTGGTCATCGCCATGGCCGACCGTATCAAGTGGCACTCCATATTGCGCGGCGCTGTATTGGGCATTATTGTAAGCCTTGAAGTGGGTTTTTCAGCGCTAAGCAATGGCTGGGAAGGCTTCTTCATGCTTGTTGGCGCCGGCCTTGTTTACGGCATTATTATCGATTTTGTGGCGACCTATGCTACAAGGAAGAAGGAAGTTGCGGGGTAATTTTAATGAGGGTAATAATATGATTCAAACCTAAAGGTTGGTTGCAGGCTTTTAATTATTAGGTTTGTTTGTCATTATACTTTGCCTCCTAAACAATATACTCCGCACACATTACCCCTCACTCCACCCTATACTCCATCCCCTTCGGCACCACCAGTTCCACTTTGGTACCGATGGCGTTGCCGTTCTTGTCGTAGAGGTCGGTGAAGCGTTCCTTTATTTTGTTATCGTTGATGGCGTTGAGTACTTGGTACATATCGCGCAGGGATTTGAGACCCATCTTGGTGGTTTCCTTGTTGTATTCTTTTGATTTGATGCGTCCCACACCGTTGTCTTGTACGGTGATCTTTAAATCGTTCACCCTTTCTTTTACGGCGATCTTTATTTCGCCCTTTTGGTCTTTGAGCGGTTTTAAACCGTGTTTAATGGCATTTTCCACATAAGTTTGTATGGCCATGGTGGGAACCGGGGAATTAATATCCACCCTGGAATCAATATCGATGTCATAATTGATTTTATCGCCGAAACGTTGCTTTTGGATTTCGAGATAATTGCGTATGAAATCCAACTCATCTCCCAACCGGCGTGTGGTTTTATCGTAATGTTCAACAGTGGAGCGCATCATTTGCGAAAACCTGATCAGCTGCCGGTAGGCAATATGTTTATCATCCCTGAAAATGGACGAGGCTATGGTGTTGATGGTGTTGAACATAAAATGCGGATCAAGCTGGTTGCGTACCGAACGTAGTTTAAGCTGCTCAACCTTGCGCTCCAGGACATAACGTTGTTTCAACTGGTTTTTCTGTATCCGCATAATAACCCAGACAAAAAGAAGCGACACGGCATAGATCAAAAGATAATACGGAATTTGCAGCCAGGAATAAGGATTTTTACGGTAGCGTAGTACATAATTAAAGCTCCCAACTTGAATGTGATATCCCTGGGAATCGCTCTTGTAGACAGGGCCAAAGGAAGTCCGGGTGTTAAGCCTTGGAATCGAAACCGAGCAAAACTTCGAAAAATCATTCGAAACCACTAATAATTCCGAATACTCCCTATTTTCAAAAATATACTCACCCGTTCCGTCTCCGTCCAAATCGTGATAATCCATTAGCAGTGAAGAGCCAAGAGAGCTGATATCAAGGGGTTTTATTTCGAGGTCACGGTTAACAATAAGGCGGTTTTCCTTTGATGAAACAAATAGCTTTTCCTGTTCAGGTATATACTTAATGTTTGTTTTAAACATCTCATTCAGGGGCAGCGGTAATGATTTGACGATGCGTCCGTCCAGGCTCAACAGCGCCAGGTGATAATCATATTCGTCTTGGTGGACCTGCCGCTTAAAACCAATAAGCTGATCATTTTTGCGGTTGAACATTGGAAAGGGCATGGCAATAGAGCGCAATCCCTTCACTTCGACAGGCGGAAATAAAAATTCAAGATCATGATCGAGGGCCATAAACCATGCACTTGAATCGGGGTAGGGGATGGGGTAGTCTTCGGTGAAATTATTATACGCTTTTGTACCAAAGATGAATTCATCATAGATGTCCCCATCCAAATTAATGGGTTCAAATCCCCCCGCCAGTGTGGCGCCCATTAAGGGGCTTTTATCAATGGCATCCGTTTCATAATCGTAGGCATAGATCCTGCGGGGATAAAGGGCAAATCCGGCTTTTATCAAAAAAACCACTTCGTCGGTGTTGTCTTCATCAACATCGGTTAGGTAAAACGCTCCCTGTGAAACATCGGGCTTATCCAGTTTCCGGAAAATTGTATCAATGTATTTCCGCTTTAGCTTAAATTGCTCATCAAAGGGTTCAAGGCAATTAAGGAATATGGAGTCGGTGTTAAAAGTGATGAAGTATATTTCCTTATAGCCGTCTTTATCATGATCGATAAAGGCCAGTTGCTGGTATTCGGAGAATGGGAATTCGGGAAAATTATGTTGTGAAAGGGATACATCATTACTATTTTGAAGCTTGATGGCCAGGCACCCGATATTGTTTTCCACCAAGCTGATCTTTTCCGATATGCCATCGTTGTTCAGGTCTTCATAATACACTCTGCAGCGCTCATTGCCTTGGGGATCGGTGTTTGTGATCTTTAGATAATGTTCCTCCACCGGGTTGGTGGAAAGCAAAATAAAAGCTATAGCCGGAAACAATGCAAGAAACAAAGGATGCGTAAGCCCTATTATAAGGTTTTGCTTACGAAAAATGTGTTGTAAGTATCGCTTTATGTCCCTCCTTAGCATGAAGCCAAAGTTAAACAACTTGTTTGAAATGGATTAACAAAATATTCTGATCACATACTTTTAATTACATCCATCAGCAAGTTTGTAACATGGGCTACATTTTCCTTAAAAACTTTCAG
>JAIPAP010000045.1 GCA_021740045.1 Bacteroidales bacterium | reverse complement strand
CTGTACCACAACCTCACGGCCAACAACCCCGGCCACGACAAGCTGCTGCTCTTCCGCAAAACGCAGAAGCTGCTAGACCGCTTCCTGTTCATCTTTTTTGCCGAAGACAAGTTGCTGCTGCCGCCCAACCCCATCAGTCGCATCGTGCAGCAGTGGGCCGACCTCAAAGACAGCTACGACGAGTACTTCCCGCTGTACCACCGGTTTAAAAAATATTTCGGATACCTCAACGAGGGCTACAAAGGCCAACGGTACGAGATATTCCCCTACAACGGCGGACTGTTTAAGCCCGATGATATCCTCGACAGCATCACCATCGATGACGAGGTGCTGCGCAAACACACCCTGCGCCTCAGCGGCTATGACTTTGAGACGGACGTCGACGTCAACATCCTGGGTCATATCTTCGAGCACTCCATAGGCGAAATCGAACAGGTACAGGCCGAAATCCAGGGCGAGCCCGTCGACCGGCAAAAGACGCAGCGCAAGAAGGAGGGCATTTTCTATACTCCGAAATACATCACCAAGTACATCGTCGAAAACACCGTGGGAAGGCTGTGTGAAGAAAAGCGCCGCAAACTGGGCATTGTCGACGAAGAGTACACCCGGGGGCGCCGCAACCGCAAAAAGGCCACCCTCAAAGCCCTCAACCAAAAGCTCGACGACTACCGCGAGTGGCTACTGTCGCTCACCATCCTCGACCCGGCCTGCGGGTCGGGCGCATTTCTTAACCAGGCGCTCGACTTCCTCATTAAAGAACACGGCAAAATCGACGAGCTGCGCGCCGAACTGCTGGGCGAGAGCCTCGTGCTGAGCGATATCACCAACGATATCCTCGAGAACAACATCTACGGGGTCGACCTCAACGAGGAGTCCGTCGAAATCGCCAAGCTATCGCTGTGGCTGCGCACCGCCCAAAAGGGCCGCAGACTCAACACCCTCAGCCAAAACATCAAGTGCGGCAACTCCCTTATCGACGAACCCGCTGTCGCCGGTGACAAAGCCTTCCGGTGGGAAGAGGAATTCCCGGAAGTCTTCAAAAAGAAGAATAAAAAAGCATGGCATGTAACCTGGGTTACGCATGACACCCGCACATCGGAAAGAATGAAAAAGTATAGAGTACGGGAAAGAAGAGCTTCCGGTGAAATGCATGTTGATCGTTCCGTTATTCTGGAAGATAATGATGCCCTCAAAGTGACAGAATTCATTGCGGATATTATCGTAGAAAACAATTTCAATTGTTTGGCATACAATATCTGTAATGACCATGTTCATATTCTTTTGGTATGTGAAAAAGAGGAACTTCCTGAAATTGTGCGAAAGCTAAAAGGTAAATCGGCACAAAAATTCAAAGAGCACCTTGGCATTTCAAAAAAGGAAACCTACAATCTGTGGGCGCAGAAATTCAACTGGAAACAAATTGAATCAGATAAACAGTTGGAGAATGTAATAAAATACATCAAAACCAACCGCGAGCGACACGATCTACCAAATATCAATGAAGCAGAACAAAGCTATCTCCCAACAAGGGGCTGTAGCCCCTTGTCTGAAGGAGAAGCTGGCGACCCACCAAGGGACTGTAGCCCCTTGTATGAAGAAAAATCCAGCGACCCAACAAGGGGCTGTAGCCCCTTGCCTGAGAACAGCCCCTTGCCTGAGAACAGCCCCTTGTCTGAGAACAGCACTTGGTCTGAGAGTAGCCACACTTCTGAAAATAGCCCCTCGTCCGCAGAGCAGGATACTAACGATCGAAACAGTAATGGCAAGGGGGATGAAAAGGGAGATGAATCCTACTGTCATGGCAAGGGGGGTGAAAGCTACCATCATAACAAGGGGGATGAATCATACTATCATAACCAGGGGGGTGAAAACTACGATCATAACAAGGGGGATGAATCATACTATCATAACCAGGGGGGTGAGAACTACGATCATAACAAGGGGGATGAATCATACTATCATAACCAGGGGGGTGAAAGCTACCATCATAACAAGGGGTTTCAACCCCTTGTTAGCAGACATCAACCCCTTGTTATCAGCAGACATCAACCTCTTGCTATGGGACTGCAACGCCTCGTTGATAGAATGACCTGCTCCTACAGTCATGCTTTCCGCTTGGAATACAAAGGTGGGTTTGATGTGGTGATTGGGAATCCGCCGTATGTAGACATTAAAAGCTTAGAGCCTACAGTTGTTGATTACATATTTGAAAAATTTGAAAGTGCCAATAACCGGGTTAATTTATACTCATCTTTTATTGAAAACTCTTTAAGGCTAATAAAGAATAATAAGTTCTTTTCCTTTATAATACCATCTTCACTTTTAACACAGGTCTCGTATAAGGACTTGAGAAGATTATTACTGAATAATACAAGTATAGAAAACATTGTAAGACTTCCTAATGAATCGTTTGGCGGGAGTGCAGGTGAGGTCAAAGTTGATACTATAATCCTGACGTTCAGAACCGGTTTAAAATATGATTCTGAAGCCGAAATAATTGTTTATAAAGGTTTTGATAGAATTGATGAAATCTCAAAAATCACTGCTGATGATTATTTTACCATTAGTCCTAATAAATGGAGTAATGATGATAGTTATATTTTCAGGATTAATACTGATGAAAAAACATTAGATATTCTAAAGAAATGTCAAAAAGATTCAAAGAAGCTTATTGACTGTGCTGATTTTTCTTTGGGATTAACACCTTATGACAAATATAAAGGTCATACAAAAGAACAGATCGATAAACGGGTTTTTCATTCCACAAGGCAGGAGAATGATACGTATAGGAAGCTATTAGCAGGGAATGATATTAAAAGATACATCGTTCGCTGGGGTGGAAAGGAATGCATTAGTTATGGGGATTGGTTAGGCGCCCCAAGAGAAAAGAGATTTTTCACTGAAAAAAGGATACTTATAAAACAAATAATCGATTGGACCGATAAAAGAATATGGGCTGCCTTAACAGACAAAGAGCTTTATAATACGCAAAATGCTTTCAATTTAATAGCGAAGAAAGGATTCGAACCGGAATTTCTGGTTGCCATAATTAATAGTTCACTAATAACTTTTTATCATCGAAAACAGTTTTTGGAAGAATATAAAGATAGGTTTCAAAAGATATTAATTAAAGATTCCAAAGAGTTTCCTATTAAAGGCATACCCGTAGTTGAGCAAGCTAAATTTATTGCTAAGGTTCAGACAATTACAAACAAGAATTTAGAATTGAGTAAGATAACAGAGAAATTCATCCAATTACTTAAAAGCCGATATTCCGTAAATCAAGTGAGCAGAAAACTTGAAAACTGGCCTTCCCTTGAACCCAATGAATTTATCAAAGAACTCAAAAAGCAAAAGGTCAAACTCAGCCTAAGCGAAGAATCCGAATGGATGCACTACTTCAACGAGCAAAAACAAAAAGCCCGGGACCTCCAATCCCAAATAACCCAAATCGACCGCGAAATCGACCGCATGGTTTACGACCTCTACGGCCTTACTGAGGAGGAAATCAAAATTGTGGAGGAGAGTGTGGGGTGAGGATGCTCCGCTCGGCGAAATTGGTGTAAATGATGAGACCCCTCACTATTAATGACAAGTTTTTGTTTTGTATTGATCGTGAGGTAAATATGAATTGCTCCCGGTTAATCAGAACAGGCTGTCGGCCCGAAAGCTTTCGGGGTTAGCCGACGGATTACAAAATGAGTAACCCTCTTTCCGGGTTTTAACCCGGCACCTATCCTATGGGCTAAAGCCCGGCATAGGTTGTAGATTCTCAAACCCTTTCGCTGAAGCGAACGCCTGCCCCGTATACTTCGGGGGCAATATATATTCGCAGCGCTAATTGTCATTTTAGCTATGTGGGCTTTAAAAAAGACTTAAAATTCGGAAAGACAAGGGGTTTACCTCAGGCGAGGGCAGGGAATCTCCCTGCTAAATGCATTTTTCCCGGACAACAGTGGATAGAAATATAAAAATAACGCTGCATGGGTTGATGGAAGTCATTATTCAAATTAATTCTGAAAAACATCAGCAAAAAGAGAAAGTATTAAAACAGGATAACAATATACCTACAAATAGGGATTGTACCTGCAAAAAGCCATCGCTTATTTTGCCGGTGATATTTAATGTTAATCAAAAAATAAAAAAATGAAGAAAGTATTATTGTTGACGATGGTTATGGTTTTGATTTCAATATTTGCCAAAGCACAGATGACCGACAGCATTCCCGATAACTTTTATTTTAACAGTGCAGAGAAGTTGCTGCGCACGAAAGGCAATCTGAAAATAGGAGGCTATGGGGGAGCCCACTACAACCAGTCGCTCTCCGGAGACATTAGAAATAATGGCAGGCTGGATATACATCGTTTTATTATGATGATAGGATACCAGTTCAATTCACGCACCCAACTTGTTACAGAACTCGAGTTTGAGCACGTAAAAGAAATATATGTCGAGCAGATGTTTCTGCAATACAAACTCAATAATTTCATAGACCTTCGCGGGGGATTGCTGCTTGCGCCTATGGGTGTGGTCAACCTCTATCATGAACCCACCGTGTACAATGGGGTGGAGCGACCGCTTTTGAGTCATGACATAGCCCCGAGCACATGGCGCGAAATTGGTTTTGGTGCCAGCGGACTCATCTTACCCGCCTTCCTTAAGTACCAGGTATACGTCATGAACGGATTTAAAAGCTATGACAATGGGGTGGCTCAAATAGGCGGTGCCAGCGGTTTAAGAGGAGGCCGGCAAAAAGCGGCCGAATCGTTTATCAGCTCTCCCAATTTTACCGGACGGGTTGAGTATTTTGGTATACGCGGATTGAACCTTGGCCTGTCGGGGTATTTCGGAGAAACGCAAAGCACGCTATATGACGGCATGGAAAAAGACGATGAGCTGGCTGAAGCAAAGGCTGACTCTTCGGTTGCGGGGATCTCCATGATTGGCGTGGATGCCAGGTATTCTTTCGAAGGGTTTAAATTTACCGGGCAGCTTTACTATAATGGACTGGATAATGTGGAGGAATATAATGCCTTCACTTCCGATAAAGGCGGCGGCGATTTAGGCAACAGCATGTTCGGATATTATGTGGATTTTAGCTACGATGTGCTCAAAAGCGCACAAACCCAAAAAGAGTTGATCCCTTTTATCCGGTATTCGAATTTTGATACCCATTATTCGGTGTCTAAAAATATTGCACGAAACAATGCCTATCAAAAAGATGTGATTACAACCGGATTGTCGCTGTTTCTTGACAGCGGAGCAGTGGTAAAAGCCGATATGCAGTTTATCAAAGATGGAGCTTCAGATAATTTCACCACTTCCTTCAATGCAGGATTTGGTGTAATGTTTTAATTAAAACCGATATATGAGACTAAAAAACATAGCTTTAGTACTAATTGCCGTTTTAATCAGCGGCATCACAGCAAGCCAGGGTGATATTGATTACAAAGACCGGTCGATGCTCAGAAAACTTAAACGAAACGATATAAGTACCGATTTACAACCGATGGCTGTATCGCCTGATGTATCGGACCAGGATACTAACCGGGGCAGGTTTTTTATGTCTCATGCTCAAAAGAACGTAAGTCAAAATAAATATATCTACGTCGGACGGGTGCACAGCTGCCGAGCAGGCGGCTGTTCCTCCCCCGGCATGGGTTCTTTTCAGGGCAATTCAGAGTATTTTGACTATTTCATCGTATTCAATGCCGGGAAAAAAGTTGAGCTGGTGAGGGTTTTCAACTACCAGGCCACCCATGGCTATGAAATTACTGCCAGAGGCTGGCTAAGGCAATTCAACGGATACGAAGGTTCAAAAGATCTGGCGCTGAACAAAAACATCGATGGACTTACCGGGGCAACCATCTCTGCCGAAGGTATCACCAAAGATGTGGAAAGGGTTTCAGGTATACTCAGGAGCTTGGATGCGAATTCGGATTAAATAACCTTTATCGTTGAAGGTTGATGTGTTGATTTTTTTTTGTGCTAACTGCCAACTTAGACTTGTGTCAATCCGTTATAATCCGTTGCATCAGCGTTCCATTCTTATATTTTCCTGGTTTCCAATCACGGTTTCACAGTATAGCCCATAAACAAGATCTGCTTCCTCCCCCACTTTATAAGGATTGCCTTTGGTATTACTTTTTAAAAACACCTCGATGGATTCTTCATTCAAACGCATGATTAACCCCGACAGAACATTGGCCAGCTTAGCCGCCGTGTCAATTAAGGATTGCCATTTTTTTGTAATATCTTCCTGTATGGATGGCTTGCTATCCGAACTTAATTTTACTTGTTTCGTCTCGTGCCTCTCAAACACCTTTACCGCTAACTGCCGGTTACCAGTTTGTATCCTATCTTCCTGAAAATCCCATTGATGCTTTGCAAGCCGTTTTGGGAATCCTCGATCAACTGGATTTTATCCGCAATTCCCAGGGCGAAACCCTGCAAAAGATCGGGGATACCTGGGTCAACAACATCGGTAACATGCAACCGGGTGAGGGTTATTTGTTCAGAATGAATGAGGAGGGGGAGTTGGTTTATGAGGTGGAAGAATTTCAAGAACCGAGGTAAATACCAAGTAGGAATTGTGCCAGAAAACTTTCCGGGTAAATTGGTTAATAGGTCAATTTGTTAATTGGTGTCTGTATCAATGAATTACGTCATAAATTGGCTAATAACGAATTAACCAATTAACATTTTTGTGAGGGTTAGCTCTTATGCTTAAAGTGTGAAACAGTGCCCAGGGCCGGGATCGAACCGGCACGAGTGTTACCTCATTGGTTTTTGAGACCAACGCGTCTACCAATTCCGCCACCTGGGCTAGTAGATACCTTTATTCTAAGTACGAATGCCAAGCCAACGCGTCTACTCCCGCAAGGCTAAATTGCCTTGCGAGGACCCACGAAAAACTATGCAATCAAAGATTGCTGGTTTTTCGGGGCAATTCCGCCACCTGGGCTTGAATGCAATGAACTTCAAAAGAAGGTGCAAAAATAAGTAAATTATTGTTTCTACCAATGCATAGTGTTGTAAATGTGATTTATCTTAATCATCGTTTCAATGCATCTGGTGTTAATTTGTTTATATGTTAATTGGTTAATTTGTGGTTTGAGGTTCTGAACCAATTCACAAATCAACCAATTAACCAATTAACAGAGCTCACCGCAGTTGGAAACTCACTTAGAATACCAATATCTCTCTGTTATTACAGAAAGCCCCGGAATTCTTCTCCCCCCTGCTACCAACTACCAGCTACGAACTACCAACTAATCCATCTTCTCCAATTCCACCGTAAAATGCCGCATAATAGGCGCCTCGCTTACGATCTTCAATCCATTGGTGATCTTCTCGCGACGTTCGTAAACATTTTTAAGAGCTACCGCAATATACTCCATATGGTTGTTGGTGTATACCCTTCGTGGAATGGTGAGGCGGAGCAGTTCAAGTTCCGGAAAACGGTTTTCACGGGTTACCGGGTCGCGGTCGGCAAGCAGGGTGCCGATTTCTACACCACGCACACCGCTTTCGAGATAAAGCTCCACAGCCAGGGTTTGAGCCTGGAACTCTTCTTTGGGCACATGGGGTAAAAATTTACGGGCATTAACAAAAATAGCATGACCACCAAAAGGTACCTGCACCGGGATATCGAAATCACGAAGACGTTGCCCCAAATAGGCCACCTGTTTAATGCGGGTTTCCAGGTAATCGAATTCGGTGCCTTCATCCAGTCCCTGCGCCAGGGCATTCATATCACGTCCCGACATACCGCCATAGGTGATAAAACCTTCGAACATGATGTTAAAGGTGCTGGCCTTCCGGAACAACTCCTCATCCCTCATCCCGATAAAACCACCCATGTTTACAATGGCATCCTTCTTACTGCTCATGGTCATCATATCGGCATATTGGAACATCTCCCTTACGATCTCCTTGATGGATTTATCCCGGTAACCTTCTTCCCTTATCTTAATGAAATAGGCATTTTCGGCAAAGCGCGCCGAATCGAACAACACTTTGATGCCATACTTTTTCGCCAGGGCATGCACATCTTTGATGTTTTGCATGGAAACCGGTTGCCCGCCGGCGGTATTACAGGTAATGGTTAGCACTATAAAGGGGATCTTTTCAGCCGGATTTTCCTTAAACACCTTTTCCAGCTTGTTCAAATCCACATTTCCTTTAAAGGGATGTTCCAGTGTAGTGTCGTAAGCCTCATCAATGGTGCAATCGATGGCGGTGGCTTTACGGAATTCGATATGGCCCTTGGTGGTGTCGAAATGAGCATTTCCGGGGACCAGGTCGCCCTCTTTGACCAAGGCAGAAAAAAGTACGTTTTCTGCTGCCCTTCCCTGGTGGGTGGGCAGGAAGTATTCGAAACCGGTTATTTTGCGAATGGCTTCCTTCAATTTATAATAGGAGGAAGCGCCGGCATAGCTTTCGTCGCCCAGCATCATTTGTGACCATTGGCGGTCGCTCATGGCGCCGGTGCCGCTATCAGTGAGCAGATCGATAAAGACTTGTTCGCTTTTGAGGTTAAATAAATTATAACGGGCCGCTTTGATCCATTCTTCGCGCTCCTCACGGGTACTTTTACGCAGCGGCTCCACCATTTTGATTTTATAGGATTCGGCAAATGGTAATTCCATAGCTAATGAATTTTTAAAAATTAGATGTGAATTTGATTATAAAAAAATGATAGATGGAGGTGAAGCGCTACAAATACTCGTCCCGCTTCTTGATGTTGAGATACAAGAATTTGGCGAGGTGGGAAAGCAGCAATAAATATGTTATTTCATTCCACCGTTTCATAACTGCTTGTTTTGAGAGGCAAATTTAGCAGTTTTTTAGAAATTCCGGGGAAAAATCAGAAGGTGTTTACTTGATAAGGTTTGTAAGGTAAGTAAACTACAAACTACAACCGGATTAGTGATGCTCATTTTATTTTTCCTAATTTCGTGGCCGTGTATTGTTTCTAAAATTAACAACCATGAGATCAGCATTATCAATAACACTTACATTACTTTGCCTGTCCGGGTTTGCCCAATTCGATACCTATTTTGAAAATAAAACCCTGCGGCTCGATTATTATCATTCAGGCACCGATACCGAAGAATTCTATTCCATCGACGAATTATTGGAAGAGCCGCATTGGGGCGGTTCAAAAACAAAGCTGGTGGATGAATTCGATTATGGGAATTATAAATTCGAAGTCTATGATTCAGCCACCAACAAACTGATCTATTCCCGCGGCTATTCCACACTCTTTGGGGAATGGCAAACAACTGCCGAAGCAAAACAAACCCGCCGTTCCTTTTCCGAAACCGTTATCTTTCCCTATCCCAAAAACACGGTAATCATTAGGTTCTATGGCAGAGACCGTTATAACAACTGGACAAAGAATTTTGAGTACGTAGTCGATCCTTCCAGCTATTTTATTAAACCGGAGCGCCGCAAGGAATATCCCAACTTTGAGGTTCACAATTCCGGCGATCCGGCTAAACGGCTGGATATTGTTTTTATCCCCGAAGGATATACACAGGCAGAGATGGAAAAATTCCATGCGGATTGTGAGCGATATGCCAGTTACCTCTTCGCCTGCCGCCCATACGATGAAAACAAAGACAAGATCAATATCTGGGGTATAGAGGCTCCCTCGGAAGAATCGGGAACCGATATCCCCGGAGAAAATGTATGGAAGAAAACCCAGGTAAATTCCAATTTTTACACTTTTGACCTGCCCCATTACCTTACTACACTAGACAACAAAGGAGTACGAGACCTGGCCGCCAATGCTCCTTATGATCAGATCTACATTTTGGTGAACACTGAGAAATACGGCGGTGGGGGTTTATACAATTATTATTCGGTTACCTCGGTAGATCACCGGGTTTCCGATTTTGTGTTTGTCCATGAACTCGGCCATGCCTTTGCCGGACTTGGGGATGAGTATTACACCTCGGATGTGGCCTATGAAAATTTCTATTCGTTGGATGTGGAGCCCTGGGAGCCCAATCTTACCACCTTGGTGAATTTTGACATGAAATGGAAAAATATGGTAACCGATACGGTTCCGGTGCCTACGCCCGCATCGGAGCATTATAAACATGTGGTTGGCGCATTTGAAGGCGGCGGTTACGAAGCCAATGGCGTATACCGGCCCTTCATCGATTGTACTATGAAATCGGGGAAATTTGATAATTTTTGCCCGGTGTGCAGGAGGGCTATTCAACGTATGATTGACTATTATGCGGAGTAGCGGCGATACTATGTAGACCTATTCCATATTGAATACCTCCCATTTTGGATTGGACTTTTTTTACTTATTTTGCATAAATTCTTGAAATTTAATAACAACGATAAAACTTCAGATAAAATGTTAAAAACATTATCACAGATAACCGATCTGGCTAAGAGCAAAACAAAAAGGCGGCTGGCAGTAGCTGCAGCTGATGACAAGCATGTGTTGGAAGCCGTTAAAAAGGCCCAGGAAGAAGGCATTATCGAAGCCGTTTTGGTGGGCAATATGGAAAATATTGAAAAAATTGCCTTGGAGATTGATCTGGACCTGAGCAATATTGAGCTTCATGATGAAAAAAATGCCTATAAGGCCTCGGTTAAGGCAGTTGAACTGATCAGGGAAGGTAAGGCCGAAATCCTCATGAAAGGCTTGGTAAGTACTGGCCCATTGATGAAAGCGGTACTCGACAAGGAAAAGGGCCTTCGTAAAGGCGGAACCTTAAGCCATGTGGCGTTTTTCGAATCACCTTATTACCACAAGCTGTTGGGTGTAACGGATGCTGCTATGAATGTAGCCCCTGAGTTTGCCGAAAAGGTGGACATCATCAAAAATGCAGTTGAAGCCTTTAATAAGCTGGGATACGAAAAACCGAAGGTGGCCGTTGTTGGTGCTGTAGAAACGGTAAACCTAAAAATGGAAGCTACTACCGATGCTGCCATACTTACCATGATGAACAAGCGCGGACAAATAAAAGGTTGTGTTATAGATGGTCCGTTGGCACTGGATAATGCTGTTTCGAAGGAGTCGGCTAAGCAGAAAAAGGTTGAAAGCGAAGTGGCCGGTGATGTTGACCTGATCGTAACCCCCGACATTGAAGCCGGAAACATCCTTTACAAGTCGATGAACTTTATCGGCGGAGCAACCACAGCAGCGGTTATTATGGGAGCGCAGGTGCCCATCGTACTTACATCGCGTGCCGACTCAGAAAAGAGTAAAATGATGTCGATCTCATTGGCGGCGGCCATTGGATAGATCGATGATCAATGCAATTAAAAAATTAACCATATGGAAGAGTATCAAATACTTGCCATTAATCCCGGATCGACCAGCACCAAGATTGCGGTGTTTCAGAATGCCAAACCGGTATTTATGAAAACCATTCGTCATTCATGTGAGGAGATCGAAAAATACGATAAGATCACCGATCAATATGAATTTCGTAAGGATGTGATTTATGATCAATTACAAGAAGCCGGTGTTGAGCTTTCGAAGATCCGGGCTGTGGTAGGCCGGGGCGGATTGGTGAAACCTATTCCCTCTGGGGTTTACACGGTGAATGAACGCATGAAGGCTGATGTTAGAAACAGTCCGTTGGGAGAACATGCCAGTAACCTGGGAGCGTTAATTGCCGATGATATCGCTAAATCACTCCCCGATGCCAGGGCATTTATTGCCGATCCGGTGGTGGTGGATGAGTTTGAAGAGATTGCCCGGGTTTCAGGGCATCCCGATTTTGAACGGCGTTCTATTTTCCATGCCCTTAATCAGAAGGCCACGGCACGTTCTCATGCCAAATCAATCATGCGCCAATACGAAGAAATGAACCTCATTGTGGTACACCTTGGTGGGGGCATTAGCGTGGGCGCTCACCGCAAGGGTAAAGTTATCGATGTGAACCAGGCGCTCGACGGTGAAGGCCCTTTTTCGCCCGAACGCAGCGGGACTTTACCGGTTGGTGATCTGGCCAAGGCCTGCTTTAGCGGAAAATATACCCTGGCCCAAATGAAGAAAATGATTAAGGGCAATGGCGGCATGACAGCCTACCTGGGCACCAATAACGCCTATGATGTGGAACTAAAAGCTGCCGACGGCGATGAAAAGAGCAGACTCATTTTTGAAGCCATGGCCTATCAAACAGCCAAGGAAATAGGGGCTATGGCAACAGTCTTAAAAGGTGAGGTAGACGGCATTTTGATCACCGGAGGTGTTGCCAACAGCAAATGGTTTGTGAATATGATCATTGAGCGGGTTTATAAAATTGGTCCTGTGCATGTTTATCCCGGCGAAGACGAAATGCGCGCCCTTGCTATGAACGGATTACGTATCCTTCAGGGGGAAGCCGAACCGCAGGAATACCTGTAGATTGAACAGGTGATTATTGGATTACGATAAATAGTTTTGAACTTTAAATAAAAAGGCCCCCTTCATCTTGTCTGGCTTCAGACAGTACGAAGGGGGCCTTTCAATGTCAATAGGAATTTATGGTTAGCTGCATTGAGAATAGCCACAAGCATCGCAGGTCATGCAGCCTTCCTTATACATCAAGCCATCTTCGGCGCCGCAATTGGGGCAACTTTGACCGTTTATTTTGGTGCCGTCGGGAATGAATTTCTTCAGGGCCCGGGTAACCCCCTTTTTCCAGGTGTTGATGGACTCACGGTCAAGGGTGAGGTTTTCAACCAGCTCAACCACATAGGGCAATGGCATACCGTGCCGTAGTATGCCGGATATCAGCTTGGCATAGTTCCAGTATTCTTTGCGGAATGACCTGGACAGGCCTTCAATCGTGATTTTATATCCATCTTTATCCTCGAATTGGAAATCATAGCGGGATTTGTTTTTAACCCCATTCTTGGTTTTGATAACCCAGCCTTTGGTAACCCATTGAGGCAACCAAAATCCTTCGGCATTACCGGTGAAGATCTCATAAGGCCTGCCGTTCAATAATCCTACAACAGCCAACCAATTTTCGTCCTCGTTCTTAAATCTTACCACTTCGGCTTCTAACTTTTTTGGCCGGGCCGGAGCGTTAGTTTCACGGAACTCATTGTCCTTTTGGTCCTCGTCGGTGATCAATACACCGCTTCGGCTTCCTTCGCGGTAGATGGTCATGCCTTTGCAGCCACTTTCCCAGGCAGTAGTATATACCTGGCTTACCATTTGTTCCGAAATATCTTTTGGAAGATTCACGGTAACACTAATGGAGTGGTCAACCCATTTTTGAACAGCTCCTTGCAGCTTCACCTTATTCACCCAATTGATGTCATTGGCTGCTGCCTGATGATAGGGCGACTTGGCAATAATTTCAGCCATTTTTTCATCGGAATACTTGCGGACTTTTTCAGGATCGTAACCATTTTTCTCGAGCCAGGTGAAAAATTTGGAATGAAATACCTGGTATTCTTCCCAGGAGTCGCCCACTTCATCAACGAAGGCGATATTGGAATTACGGTCGTTAGGGTTCACTTTGCGGCGACGCTTATAGCTTACCCTGAATACCGGCTCAATACCCGAGGTGGTTTGCGTGCAAATGCTCACACTACCGGTTGGCGCAATGGTAAGCAAGGCAATATTGCGACGTCCAACCTTTTCCATTTTTTCAATAACCGCAGGTTCCACTTCTTTAATACGATTAATAAAGGGATTCTCCTTTTCGCGGTTGAAATCGAAAATGGGAAAACTCCCGCGCTGTTCTGCCAGCTCAACAGATGAGCGGTAGGCTTCAACAGCCAGGTTTTTATGAATATTTACTGAAAAGTCGATGCTTTTTTCTGTACCGTAAGTAATACCCAGGGCAGCCAGCATATCACCTTCGGCTGTTATGCCTATACCTGTTCGACGGCCCTGCAAGGATTTTTCCTTTATCTTTTCCCATAGCTGACGCTCGGTACGCTTGGTTTCCTCATCTTCGGGGTCATTGTTGATCTTTTCTATTATGGCATCCACCTTTTCAATTTCCAGATCGATAATATCGTCCATAATGCGTTGGGCCATATGGACATGTTTTTTAAACTTATCAAAGTTGAATTTAGCCTTTTTGGTAAAAGGGTTTTCAACATACCCGTATAAGTTAATGGCCAGGAGGCGGCAACTGTCATAGGGGCATAGTGGGATCTCCCCGCAAGGATTGGTCGACAATGTTTTAAAACCCTGATCGGCGTAATTATCGGGTACTGCTTCCGCAATAACGGTATCCCAGAAAAGAACCCCCGGTTCGGCCGATTGCCAGGCATTATGAATGATCTTTTCCCATAGCTCTCGGGCGTCAATTTCTTTAGTCATGGAAGGATTGTCGGAATTAACCGGAAATTGCTGCACATATTTTTCATTACTCGTAACAGCCCGCATAAATTCATTATCTACCTTAACCGAAACATTGGCTCCGGTAACTTTCCCCTGTTCCATTTTAGCATCGATGAACTGCTCAGCATCAGGGTGTTTAATGGAGATGGTGAGCATTAATGCCCCACGCCGGCCATCCTGGGCCACCTCGCGGGTTGAGTTGGAAAAGCGTTCCATAAAGGGCACTACGCCAGTGGAGGTAAGGGCACTGTTTTTTACCGGGCTTCCTGATGGACGGATGTGAGAAAGATCGTGACCAACTCCTCCCCGCCGCTTCATGAGTTGTACCTGCTCCTGATCAACCTTTAAAACACCTCCGTAAGAGTCGAAATTGCTGTCTTTTCCTATCACAAAGCAATTACTGAGCGATGAGATTTGAAATGGATTACCGATCCCGGCCATCGGGCTCCCCTGTGGTACGATATGATCGAAGCCCTTAAGCACTTCATACACTTCCCTGGCCGTCATTGGATTGGGGTATTTTCGCTCTATCCGTTCAATTTCATAGGCGATGCGCCAGTGCATTTCATCGGGGGTTAACTCATATATGTTGTTGTCACTGTCTTTTAAAGCATACTTATGCATCCAAACATTGGCGGCAAGTGAATCACCATTGAAATATTCGGTAGCTTTTTCAAGCACCTCTTCATGGGAATATGTCTTCCGGGCCTGTTTCTCTTTCTTTTCCGTCATCTCTGTTAATCCTTCCTTCATATCTTCCTCTGGTAAATCCGGTCTTTCACGTTGTTTTACTAAGCTATCGTATTGCCGCGTTGGTTTATTATCCGTTTTGCTGCTCGGCTGTGAATATTGATCCTTACTCATAGGGCCCCAAGTTATTATGTTAATGGTACATTAATTGTTTTGCTAAATTGCTGATCTGATATACGTTAAGGAATGAAATATCCCTGCTAAATTTCATTACTAAGATAACAACCCCAAAGGGTATTTTACAAAAACATTTATTAACAGGAAATTCGTAATTATCTGATAAAAAATAAACTAGTTGTTTGATAAATTTTAAATGCCGGTTTTTAATACTTAATGACTTTTAATTGGATTGAAAATCAGGATAATAAGTATAAAGTGCGCGTGGCCTGAATTTTTCATTTTGAAAAGATGATATGAATGGCAATTACCAGCAATACAAAACCAAATATTTTTCGCAAGTTATCAACAGGTATCATTAAGGCCAGTTTGGATCCAAAATAGCCGCCAACAAAGAAGGCTACGGCTATGATCATGGCATATTTAAGGTTTAATTCACCGGCTTTGAAATAGTTATAAGCTGCTAACAAACCGATGGGTGGTAACATTATGGCAAGGCTTGTACCCTGGGCTTGATATTGATCCATTCCAATGAGATAAAGTAATGCCGGAATAATAATGATGGCGCCACCAACTCCGATCAATCCGCTAATAGTACCGGCTACTAAACCAATGGCTAACAGTATTAAAAATAATGATGTACTCATATCCAACTTCTTTCAGTTAAAAATCCATGCTTAATGAAATATATAATTGGGGTTCCTTGATCTTGCCGTCTTCCACGCCCCAGGCCAGATCACCTCTTATAAAGTAACCCAATAACTTTGTGCGTGCCCCCACGCCATACCCCATAACAATAGGCTCTTTATATTCTTCGAGCGTAATCCTTAAAGGACCCTTACTGATGGTATTAGTGAATAATGTATTCTTTTCCGAATAAGGGTCCCAGCCGTTCCAGGCTGTCCCGATATCGCCAAACCCTACAATCTGGAAGTGGTTTAATAACCCTGATTTGATAGGCCGGTTAAAAAAGTAGCGGAACAGCGGGAAACGCAATTCCGTATTGATCACCGCAAAATTGTTCCCGTTTCTTACATTTTGATTAAATCCCCTCATGTTGGTAGCAAGGGTTTGATAGGCGAAGTTTTGATCCTGGTCAACAGGGGCATCCTGGTTGAATTTGGGGGTTATCCAGTTGTCAACCCCGCCCAGGTAGTATATCAAGCGGTTGGCGCCAAAGGAGGTGCTGCCGGCCAGTCGGTTAGCCCATATAAAGGTGCGGTGAATTTTTTTGTAATACCTGAAATCGGCCCCTAAAACAATCATATTTTCCTTTACCTGATCGACTTGCTGGTAATATTCGCCAAAAACCTTATAACGTAAACCATCATACAAATTCAGGTCCAGTTTCCGGGTGGCATCGAAAACAAACTCGAGCTTGAGGCGGCCCCAGTTGGTGTTTTCATTTTCCTTTCCCAATACTTCGGGATTTAAGCCTATGTATAATAAGCGGTCGTTGCGAAGGGTACCGGTTAAATCAAGGCGCATCGCACGATTAAAAGGATAACTTAAAACATAATGGATTTCATGGGTGAGATATCGGTTCAAACCTTGTTGAGTACTGTTTTCATAACCCTGCCGGTGAAAAATGATCTCGCGGTTAATGCGGTTTCGCAGGTTGGCAAAGCTCAATACGTACTCGTTGTTCACCAGGGTGCTGTTAAGTCGCACTCCGCCTGTAATCCGGTAATTTTCAAACAGGTCATTAATACCTACCTTAAACAATCCGTTAAAGCCCGGATTCTGGAACGAAGGTGTATTCCCTCCCATATAAGGCTGGTAAGACTGATTCAAATAAGTAAAGTCTACCTGGTTCACCAGCCGGTTAATACTATACTCTACGCCATAAAGTCGGGCTTTGGGTATTTCAAAGGTGTCGGTTGCCGGCTTGCCCTTTGGTTTGCCGGACTTTTGCCGGCGTTTGGTTGGTTTTGGCCTGTCCATTTCCTGTTTTAGGCTCTGGCTAATCCGTCGAAGGCTGTCGGCCGGCGTTTCATTAATACGGATGAACTGCTGCTTATCGATCTCATAATCATCGATATTTATTTTATCCCTTTTTTCTTCCTCTTTGGGTTTTTCTTCCTCTTGCTTCTTCCGGTAAAGGTTTTTAAACCCTCGCTGTGGCTGCCTTTTCTTTTGCTTTTTCAGGTCGATCTTAGCCTTTTTCTTCTCCTTTTCCCCCATCGCAGTTTGTTGCCTGGAGTAGGCCGTTTCGGCAAGCTCATGGGGTTCTAGGTATTGGGGTAGGATGAGATCACGGCTATATATTTTATATTCCCCCTTATGGTAAATGATTTCTGTGATCTTGCCGGCCTTTTTCGCTACATGGTGGTAGGTGATATTATGCGAATAATTGGTGGCCGGAAAAGTTTCGGTAAAGTACCGGTAATGGGTGATGGTATCAACATAGGTAATAGCGCTGTCGAGCCGGCCAATGTATCGATTATAGATGCCATTGGCGTCGCTCAGATAAGAAAAGAAATTTTCCTTGTAATGCCGGGGTTGTTTCTCGTCGGCAAGGGGCGTTCGCGTAACTCTTTTTAATACCGGGTCATGGCTTTCATAATCGTATATGAACAGATCATGGTTTTGGGCTATGCTCCAGGGTATGGTGTCCTGATCAAACCTTAGGGTATCGTTTACACGGTTGGAACGAAAGATCAGCTTACCGGTACTTCCCAGAAAGCGGGGATCGAGATCGTTAAAAAGGTCATCGGTAAGCTGCTCGAATGAATTGGATGGAATATCATACAGGTAAAGGTCCGATTGCCCTTTTCTTACAGCTGAAAGTAAGAATTTAGTGCCGTCGGGAGAATAGGCGATATGCCGGATTTTCTCAAAATCATACAAAATACGCCGTTCTTGTGATTCTTCTTCAATATTGTAAAAATACAGGTAGATCTCACCCTTTTGTTCGGTGATCATGGCAAAAAGCTTACCGCTGGGATGCCATGAAAATAAAGGATAGGTATAGTCCACTTTTTCGTTTAGCCGGAAGCCCTTCTTGAAAAGCTTATCTTTTTTACCGGTGATCATATCATGCAACCAAACCTTATGGCGCCCGATTTCATTGGTTTCGAAAACGGCATAACGCCCATCCGGGCTGATTTGAGCTTGCCGGTATACCCGGTCATCTTTGAAGCGATTGAGTAGCGTATTCCCCTGCGGGATATCCCGGTTATTGGCAAGCTGGTTGTATTGGTTTTCGAAATAATTACGCCATTCCTTTATAAGCTCTTTATAGCTAATGCCCAGCACATACAGAAACCCATCTTCCACATCGCGGCTCACCTTGGTCATGTATATGATCTCAGCCAAAATGGACTTGCCGTACCGGTCGGCCAGGAATTTCCACAGGGAATGGCCGGCATATATGGCTTCTTGTCCGTTAAGGTGATTGAAATTTTTATACCGGTTTTCCCTGAATCCATCGCGAAGGCGATTGTCCATGTCAGTGCTCCATTCGCGGGAAAGGAAGGATACAAGACCCTCGATGTACCATTCGGGTAAGGTGTAAAGGGTGTTGTTTTTTACCTGGCTCCCTATTGAACTACCGTAAAGCGTTTGGTTGATAAGCGTTCGTGCCATCCCCGATCTGATTTGCCGTGTAAAATGGGTTATATCGCCGTTAAAATAAAGAAAAACTTTGCGCCCGATAATATGTGTTACACCACCTACATTGTATGATTCCTCCTGCAACAGCCTAATGTTGGTTTGTTTAAGATCGGATAGCGTATTGAAAACGATAAACTGTATCTTGTTTTCCAGGTTGGCGTCCAGCAGGCGCTCGAATTGCCGGAGGTGATTGTACACATAGCGCGAAGTATACTGAGCTAATTCCCGTCCATTGCGGTAAAAGTAAACATCATAGGAGTCATACTGATAGTAGGTCCAAAGAAAATCCTTATACTGAACCCGGTTTTTTCCAAATTCCATTTGCAACCCATTGTAAAATTGCGCCTTACTATTTTGAAAGGAAAAAATGACCAATAAAATGGAAATGCACATAGCTATGCATGTCATCATTAACGGTGATTTTGATCGGTATTCCATTTTATAAGGCTTAAGCTTCACAACCAATAAGTTAAATTTTCTGCAAATTACCGCTTAATAATGTGTAAATTTGCATAAATTCAGTTTAAATTCCTTGAGATGCCTCTAAATTTGAACGCCAATGCCATAAAAAAGTTTTCACTGATCCTGTAAAACAAACCAAAGCAAACGCTTATGTCGGAAATACAAAAATTTACATTTAATGATTTTCAGGTGAACACTTATCTGATATATGATGATAACCATGAATGCATTATTATCGATCCGGGATGTTTCTCGGGTGATGAACAGCATGAACTGGTTGAATTTATTGATAAGAAGCAACTTAAGCCTGTAAGGCTAATAAATACCCACAGTCATATTGACCATATATTGGGCAATGATTTTATTCGCCGGAAATATGGTTTGTATCCCGAGGCCCATCAGGGTGCTCAGGTATTTTACGATCAAGCCGGTGAATATGCCATGATGTTTGGAGTGGATATTACGCATGTTCCCCATCCCCGTGAATATATTAAAGAGGGCCAGGAGATTCAGTTCGGTAACACGGCCTTTCAGGCCATTCATACACCGGGGCATGCCGAAGGCAGTATTTGCCTGATCAATAATCAAGAAAAATATGTAATAGTAGGAGATGTTTTATTCAATGGGGGCATCGGAAGGACCGATCTGCCAACAGGCGATTATCAAATCCTTATTTCCAATGTGGAAGAAAAGCTATTTACCCTCGATGATGACTTTATAGTATATCCCGGGCATGGCCCTGACACCACCATTGGAGATGAAAAAAGAAGCAATCCGTTTTTCCAGGGTGCTGTTAACGATTAGCAAAACGTGCTATCCGCGCTTCATCGATAAGTTTCATGCATTTAAAATGGCCTTTAGGGCATTTTTCATATCCTATTTTGCTGCAAGGCCTACAGGAAAGTCCTTTTACTTCAGCTATTTCGGATTGGGCAGTGGAGTTTTCCGGTAGATAGGGATACATGCCGAGTTCAGGAACCGTATTCCCCCATATGGAAAGAATATTCTTTTCAAGGGCCGCTGCTATGTGCATTAAGCCGGTATCATTGGTGATCACCTTGCGAGCTTGTTGGATCACCGAGGCCGATTGATCCAGGTTTAATTCGCCACAAGCATTATAAATTCTGCCAGGGAATGCCTTTCTTAATAATTCGCCGTTTTCCCGGTCCTCAGTTCCACCAAGAATAATAAAGCGTTGAGTAGTATTTTGGATAACAGAGCTTAGCTTATCCATCGGAAATATCTTGGTGTGGTGCTTCCCACCAATGACCAAAGCTATAAATCCTTCCTGGTAAGGGCTTCCAAACTGTGCTATATCAACTTCCGCATCTTCCGGGATAAAATAATTGAGACCCTTTTGGTCATTGGAAATTCCCAATTTTTCTGTAGCCTTAAAGTAACGGTCAACAATGTGTACTTCAGGCATGCGGTCGATCTTGAAATTGGTCAGCAGCCATTTTTGAAAATTGATCTTGGGAAACGTGGTGGAGGGTTTTCTTAATTTCATCCTTACTCCATAAGAGCGGAAATTCTTATGCAGGTCGATGATGTGGTCGAAGTTTTCGGTTTTCAGATCAGGAGTTACTTCATCTATCTTCCTTTCTATTGCCCACAACTTATCAATATACGGATTATGGTTAAGTATGGTGGCAAATCTTTTTTTAGTCAGGTAATGGATTTCGGCATCAAGCTGCTTTTTCAGGCATCTTACCACCGGTGTGGTAAGCACAATATCACCGATGGAGCTGAACCGTATGATCAATATCTTTTTCAAAGCTGCCATATTAACGGCGAAGATATAGCTTAATTATGAATCATATTCATTAGGTTTGCATCGTTTAATGCTCATATAAATTATGGTTTTAACCGATACACATACACACCTCTATTTGGAGGAATTTAACGAAGACCGCGAGGAGGTTGTAAACAATGCAATCGAAAAAGGTGTGCAATATATGCTTCTTCCCAACATCGACAGCTCCACCACCGAAGCCATGATGAAAATGGTAAGAACTTATGCCGGGCATTGTTTTCCGTTTATGGGGTTGCATCCCGGCTCAGTAAGGGAGGACTATGAAGATGAGCTGAAGATGGTGGAACAATGGCTGGATAAGGAAAAGTTTTATGCCATTGGAGAGATCGGAATTGACCTGTATTGGGATAAAACCTGGCAGAAGCAGCAGGAAAAGGCCTTTGCTTATCAAATTGGCCTGGCCAAAGAGTTGAAACTTCCCATTGTAATCCATATGCGCGATTCATTTGATGAGGTATACCGGATTGTAAAACAGGAAGCCTCGCCTGATTTGCGTGGTGTTTTTCATTGTTTTACCGGAAGTGCCGGGCAAGCCGATAAGGTGATTGATGTAGGATTTAAGATTGGATTGGGCGGGGTGCTTACCTTCAAGAATTCCAAGCTGGATCAGTCCATTAAACAGGTTAACCTGAAGCACATCATTCTTGAAACCGACAGTCCTTATTTAACACCGCATCCCTATCGCGGTAAACGAAATCAAAGTGCATATGTGTTTTATGTGGCTCAAAAGCTGGCCGAAGTGAAAGGCCTTTCAGTTGATGAAATTGCTGATATTACCACCCGCAATGCCAATGAGCTTTTCAACTTTATTCCCACGGACAAATAACCATGGAAAACAAAGCATCTATATTGGTCATATATACAGGCGGTACCATCGGTATGATTCGCGATAGTGAAACCGGTGTGCTAAAGCCATTCGATTTTGACCGGATTTATCGTCATATACCTGTTCTGGAGAGCATTCCCTGCAGCATTGATAGCTATTCCTTCGATCCGCTCATCGATTCCTCCAATATGAACCCCAGCTTTTGGAAGGAGCTGGCAACGGTTATCGAAGATAATTATGAAACTTATGATGGCTTTGTGGTACTTCATGGTTCGGATACCATGGCTTATACAGCATCGGTATTGAGCTTTATGCTCGAGAACCTGAATAAGCCGGTAGTGTTAACCGGTTCGCAACTACCCCTGGGAGTGGTTCGTACCGATGGGCGCGAAAATTTCATCACAGCTATTGAAATTGCGGCAGCCCGGGAAGCGGATACCCCCATTGTACCGGAAGTATGTATCTATTTTGAAAACAAGCTTTTCAGGGGCAACCGCACGATAAAATTCAATGCTGAGAACTTCGAGGCCTTTCTCTCGGTAAATTATCCGGTACTGGCCGAAGTGGGCGTTCATATTAAATACAAGCGGCAATACATTCGTAAGCCTAATTTTAAAAAGCTAAAAGCCCACAAAGATCTGGATGCTAATGTGGCCATTCTTAAATTGTTTCCCGGAATTTCAAAGCACGTAGTGAATTGTATATTGAATATCGATGGATTGAAAGGAATCATTCTGGAGACCTATGGTTCAGGGAATGCACCGACGGATGCATGGTTTTTACAGGAATTGGAAGATGCTGTGCAACGCGGCGTAACCGTTATGAATGTGACCCAATGTAAAGGGGGGTCTGTGGAATTGGGGCGTTATGAAACAAGCATTAGCATGGAAAAAATTGGCGTGGTGGGAGGTTCCGATATTACTACCGAAGCAGCCATATCGAAAATGATGTTTTTGCTCGGGCAAAGATATAGCGGAAGAGAATTGGAAGAGAAGCTGATAATTCCCTTGAGAGGCGAAATGAGTTGATATGTAATGGGTTTGATTATTTATTTGCGTTCTAAATTTGGGGTAAAGCGGCAATAAAGCCTTAAGGATCGGAGTTACATTTTACTGCTTGAATATTAAGGAGATAGTAGGGCTTTGAGAAAGTTATAAATTTTGAGGGCACTTTTATTATAGAAATAATTTTTTGTATTTTAGCGCACTCAAATTGCATGAAGCGATAGTTCTGTGAAATACAGCAATCTACGGAGAGGTGGCCGAGTGGTCGAAGGCGCACGCCTGGAAAGTGTGTATACCCCGAAAGGGTATCGAGGGTTCGAATCCCTCTCTCTCCGCGATGCAATTGATAAATTGTAAAATTTAAAATTAAATAGAAGTTCAAATTTCATTGTCAAAACTAAGAAGAGTCAGTTATGAAAAAATTAATTGCGTTTTTGACCATAGCAGGAATGCTAACTTTCGGGCTTAACAATGTGGTTTTTGCTCAGGATGAGGAAGCAGTAACCGACAATACCGAAATGATGGCCGGTGATACCACAGCAGTTGATACGGCTGCGGCCGATACGGCTACTCCGGCGGCAGGAGGTGAAGGTGAGGATACAGAAGAGGCCCAAACCTTTCACCAGATTTTGAAGGAACAGTTCATTCAGGGTGGTCCTGGTTTTATGGGTATCGTATTGGTAACCCTTATTCTTGGTCTTGCACTTTCGATTGAAAGGATCATTTATCTGAACCTTTCCACCACCAACACTCAAAAGTTGCTCAACAAGGTTGAATCGGCACTGGAGACTGGTGGTGTGGATGCAGCCAAGGACGTGTGCAAAAACACCCGCGGCCCGGTTGCCAGCATTTTCTACCAGGGTCTTGATCGCATGGACGAGGGAATGGAAACCGTGGAGAAATCAATTGTTTCATACGGTAGTGTGTTGAATGGCCGTTTGGAAAAAGGCCTTTCATGGATTTCATTGTTCATTGCCATTGCCCCGATGCTCGGTTTTATGGGTACGGTAATTGGTATGATCGGCGCTTTTGATGCTATTGCTGCGGCCGGTGACATTTCACCTACTATTGTGGCATCCGGTATTAAAGTAGCGTTGTTGACCACCGTATTCGGTCTTATTACCGCTATTATTCTACAGATCTTCTACAACTATATCGTAGCGAAGGTTGATAGCCTTGTAAATGACATGGAAGACAGCACCATCTCATTTATCGATCTGCTGACAGCGCACCTGAAAAAGAATAAGTAAGAATTCTGAAAATTGAAAGACCGTTATGGAAAATAGTATTGTAACGAAAATATTCAAAGGCATCTCGATCATCATCATGCTTGCTGCAGTGGTATTTATAGCACTGGTTTGGTATCATGGTGATGCAGCCTTCGAGAGTGGGCCTGGCCTTCGGGAAAAAGTTCTCGATCCTTTTATTTACACAGCGTATGTTGCTGTTGGATTGTGTGCCCTGACGGCTGTCTTGTTCCCGATATTTTTCATAGCCATGAACCCCAAGAGTGCCGTTCGTGTACTCATTGCCCTGGCCGTGGTTGTGATCATCGGTTTCATTGCCTACAGCATGGCAACTAATCAATTGTCGCTGGAAACACTGGAAGAGCTTCAAACTACCCAACTCATCTCTAAACGTGTAGGCGCTGCATTGATCGGTACCTATATAATCGGTGGGCTGGCAGTATTGAGCTTGATCGTTTCCGGCATCTCGAATTTGTTCAAGTAAAAAATAATACATCATATGGCTAGACCTGTTAGAGAAATAAATGCGGGATCCATGGCAGACATTGCCTTCCTATTGTTGATATTCTTCCTCGTAACCACTACCATGGACGTGGACACGGGTATCACCAGGAAGTTGCCGCCACCGCTGGACCCCAATGCAGAACCGCCTAAGGTAAAGGAAAGGAACATTCTGAAGGTATTGGTCAATAAAAATGATCGCCTGATGGTCGATGGAAAACCGGCGACCCTAAGTAATCTGGCCGAAAGGACTAAAACATTTCTGACCAACCCTCAAAATAAGGAAAATATGCCTGAAATGAGAGTGGAGGAAATCGATTACCTGGGAAGAGTGAAAATTTCGAAAGGAATTATATCGCTCAAAAACGACCGGGGTACCTCCTACGATATGTATATACAGGTGCAAAATGAGTTGACCAAAGCCGTGAACGAAATGCGAAACGATCTGGCGCAACGCAAGTTCGGCATCAAGTACGATAAGCTCAAGAATGAGGAATATAGAAAAGCCATTCAGGAAGCCGTGCCTGTCCCAATTTCAGAAGCAGAACCAGAAGATGTTGGAGAATAATTAAAATATTGATATGTCTCGTTTTAAAACAAGTCAATCGAAAGAAACTCCGGCAATTTCGACCGCGTCATTGCCCGACATTATATTTATGCTGTTGTTCTTCTTCATGGTAACCACTACTATGCGTGAAACAACACCATTGGTGCAAGTAAAAACACCAGAGGCAACCGAGGTCCAAAAGCTGGAAAAGAAGTCATTGGTAAGCTATATTAATATCGGTCCGCCATTGAATACAAACAAATATGGTACGGAATCCCGGATACAGTTGAATGACCGCTTTGCCAATGTGGCCAGTATACAGGAGTTTGTCACCGCCGAAAGGCAAGCACGTGACGAAAGTGACCGTCAAAAGATTACCTTTTCACTCAAGGTAGACGAGGATGTGAGAATGGGAATTGTAACGGATGTAAAGCAGGAATTGCGGCAGGCGAATGCGTTGAAAATCAACTATTCGACCCGGAAGGCTGCTGATAAAAAACGCAGTGGAAATATTTACTAATGCATTTAGTAAATCATAACAATGAAAAAGGAAATACCGGCATTGGTATTTCCTTTTTCATTATGCAACAGCAAAGCCTTTAATCAGTTTAATTCAAATGCACCGTGATGGCATTAATGAGTTATCCGTATTTTTGCCATTGATTTCATTGAAAATGGCTCCGTAGTTCAACTGGATACCTGCCTGCAGGCAGGCAGGGAATGTCAGATTCCGGTTACGGGGCATGATTTAAAGTACAAATTATAGCATATAATAGGCTCCGTAGTTCAACTGGATAGAATGTCAGATTCCGGTTCTGAAGGTTGGGGGTTCGAGTCCCTCCGGAGTCACCAAATGGTATATGAATCACTGTCAAGCAGGGCAGTGATTTTTCATTTTCTATTACCAAGCACCTCCAATGAGCTCATTGGCTCCGTAGTTCAACTGGATACCAGCCTGCCGGCTGGCAGGGAATGTCAGATTCCGGTTCTGAAGGTTGGGGGTTCGAGTCCCTCCGGAGTCACCAAATGGTATATGAATCACTGTCAAGTTGGGCAGTGATTTTTCATTTTCAATTTGAGATTTATTTATGATAAAACCACACGGCCGCTATCCTGATGCCCCTTACATCCTAATTATAGTCCGTTAATTTACACGAACAACTTAAAAGATTCTATATTAAAAAAGCCGGCTTACACCGGCTTTTCAAGAGCTAATATGTCAAAAGCTAAGAAGAACTATTCTTTCTTAAATTCTTTAATCGCAGAAATTAAATTGGGCATGACTTCCTTCAAATCACCCACTACACCGTAATCGGCAGCCTGAAATATGGGCGCTTCTTCATCCTTGTTTACGGCAACGATCACTTTAGAGCCGCTTACTCCGGCCAGGTGCTGAATGGCTCCGGATATGCCTAATGCAATGTAAAGATCAGGTGCAATGATCTTTCCGGTTTGGCCCACATGCTCTTCGTCGGGTCGCCAGCCTTCGTCGGAAACCGGGCGCGAACAAGCTGTTGCTCCACCGAGTAAGTTGGCCAGCTCTTCAAGAGGTTGCCAGTTTTCGGGTCCTTTCATTCCCCTGCCCCCCGAAACAACAATATCGGCATCGGTGAGCAATATTTTATCGGTTACTTTATTTACATCCGTTACCTTGGTGCGGAAATCTTCATCACGCAACTCAGGGTGGAAAGTTTCAACTACCCCTTCTTTACGGTTCTCACTTACCCCAAAGCTGTTTCCTTCGAGGGCGATGATCCGTACCGGTGTTTTCACCTCAACATGGGCGTAGGCCTTTCCGGAAAAGGCTTTCTTCTTTACTTTAAGCGGATCATAGGAAGAGGGAACATCTACAACCCCCGGTACCAAACCGGCTTTAAGCTTAATCGAAACACGAGGAGCTATGGCCTTTCCGGTGAAGTCGTTAGCAAAGATCACAACGGATGCATTCTCCTGTTCGGCAGCCTGGGCGATTATGGATGAGAAGGCCTGGTTTTCGAGACCTGCCAAGCGTTCATCATCGGCCGAAAGAATCTTATCGGCACCATAAATGGCCAGCTTTTTCAGTTCATCTTCCTCCACATTGCCAATGGATAGGGCGGTTACCTCTGTTCCCATGTGATCGGCAACTTCGCGGGCATAGGAAAGGATCTCATAACTGGCCTTTTTGAATTTTCCGTCCCAATTCTGGTTATATACAAGTACTGACATAATTTTTCGGTTTTCGGATTAAATAACTTTGGCTTCATTGTGAAGCAATTCGATGAGTTCTTTTTCATTGCCGGGCTCCACCATTCTGCACTCCCCTTTGGGCTCCGGCATCTCGAATTCAACAAAGTCAGTCAATGGCTCGGCATCAACCGGTTGAAGAACTTCCATGGGCTTCTTCCGGGCCATCATAATGCCACGCATGGCCGGAATGCGGGGATCTGTAGCGATACCTTTCTGTACAACGGCCACAAAAGGCAATTCGGTTTCAACACTTTCCTTACCGCCGGCAATTTCACGAACCAACTTCACCTCGTCATTTTCGATGTCCAGTGAAGTTACCGATGATACGGAAGGATAATCCAGCAATTCGGCAAGCATGCTGCCTACTGAGGAGCCATTGTAGTCGCTTGATTCAATGCCGTTCATAATGATATCATATGAGCCGTTCTTTACCACTTCTGCCAGTTGGGTGGCCACATAAGAGGCATCCTTGGGTTCGGCGTCCACCCGTATAGCTTTGTCGGCTCCTACTGCCAATGCTTTGCGGATGGTTTGCTCGGTTACCTTGGGGCCAACATTAGCCACAGTGATGCTTTCGATAGCTCCGTTGCTTTTTTCCTTTAATTCAAGGGCGCGGGTAAGGGCTAACTCATCCCAGGGGTTGATGATCCACTGAACGCCCGTATCGTCGAATGCTGTGTTATTATCCTTAAACCTAACCTTGGTGGTGGTATCGGGTACGTTACTTATACATACAAGAATATTCATAACATTATTTTTTTTATAGCACTATCAAAACGTAAAATCCAAATGTGATGTTCAATTGTCGGGGCTTTATGCCTTTTACTCATTCAGGATATGACGGGATATTACCAGTTTCTGTACCTCGGTTGTTCCTTCGTATATCTGTGTGAGCTTGGCTTCGCGCATCAGTCTTTCCACATGATATTCCTTCACATAGCCATAACCACCGTGGATTTGGACAGCTTCAGTGGTTACCCACATGGCTGTTTCCGAGGCAAAGTATTTTGCCATGGCGCTTGATTTGGCATAGGGTAAACCATTATCCTTATCCCAGGCGGCTTTTAAGCAAAAGTACCGGGATGCTTCTATGTTGGTATACATTTCGGCCAATTTAAAGGCAATGGCCTGGTGATTTGAAATTTCCGTTCCAAACGCCTTGCGTTCCTTTGAATACTGAAGGGCGCGTTCATAGGCTCCTGAGGCTATTCCCAGTGCCTGGGCAGCAATGCCAATGCGACCTCCATCAAGTGTTTTCATGGCAAATTTAAAGCCGAAGCCATCTTCACCGATGCGGTTTTCCTTAGGAACTTTAACATCATTAAACATTATTGAGTGGGTATCGGAACTGCGCATGCCCATTTTATCCTCGTGTGGGCCAATGGTAACTCCGGGGGTGCCTTTTTCAACAATAAACGTATTAATGCCCTTATGTTTCTTTTCGGGATGGGTTTGGGCCATTACCAGGTAAATGGAGCCGGTGCCACCGTTGGTGATCCAATTCTTGGTTCCATTCAGGAGGTAATGATCACCTTTGTCTTCGGCGGTAGTCCGTTGCATGGTGGCATCCGAGCCTGCCTCGGGCTCCGATAGCAAAAATGCCCCGATTTTGTCCCCGCGAGCCAAAGGCTTCAAGTATTTTTCCTTTTGTTCTTCGGTACCGAAAGCTTCAATGCCGTAGCATACCAGCGAATTATTCACCGACATGATGACGGAAACGGAAGAATCCACCTTGGAGATCTCTTCCATGGCCAGAACATAAGAGATGGTGTCCATACCACCACCATCGTAGTCCTCGCTTACAAGCATGCCCAGAAAGCCCAGCTCGGCCAGTTTTTTTACATGTTCGGTGGGATATTCAGCTTTGGTATCACGCTCGATCACATCCTTTATCAGTTCACGCTGGGCAAAATCGCGGGCGGCTTGCTGGATCATTTGTTGTTCTTCGGTTAATTCAAAATTCATGCTTATGGTGTTTTTGGTTATTATTGGTTGATTATTGATTTCTTTTTCATAAAGGGATAATCCACATAGCCCTCGGGGCCTCTTGTGTAAAAGGTGTCCTTGTTCCAGTCGTTAAGGGGATGATCGGTAGCAAAGCGTTCCGGCAGATCAGGGTTGGCAATAAATGCTCTTCCGAATGAAACCAGATCCGCATAACCTTTATGCAAGGCTTTATTGGCTGATTCTTTGGTAAAACCACCATTGGTCATCAATGTTCCTTCGTATATCTTCCTGAAATGTGAAGAGACTTCCCTAAGCATATGCGGGTAATTTTCCAACGATGACAATGGTTCCAGCAGGTGGAGATAGGCCAGATTATATTCATTCAAGCGTTTAACCACATGATCATAAAGTTTAACCGGATCGGAATCATCCATGCCGTATTTGGTGCCGCTTGGTGAAAGGCGAATGCCTATCTTTTGCCTGTCCCACACATCCAATACAGTTTCCAATACTTCAAAGAGAAATCGGCTTCGGTTTTCAATGCTTCCCCCGTATTCATCCTCACGCTTATTGGAAGCATCATGCAGGAACTGATCGATCAGGTAGGCATTGGCCCCATGGATTTCCACTCCGTCAAAACCGGCTTCCATAGCGTTTTTAGCAGCCTGATGATAATCCCGGAGAATCGCTTCGATTTCGTCTTTGGACAAGGCATGAGGTGTTACCATTGGCTTGCGTCCCTCATAAGTGGCTACATCGGCATCAGCCCTTATTGCTGATGGCGCTACCGGCAACTTTCCATCTTCCTGTATGTCGGGATGAGAAACACGCCCAACATGCCACAACTGAAGGAAGATTAGCCCATTGTTCTTATGGACTTCTTCGGTAACCTTTTTCCAACCTTCAATTTGCTGCGAATTGTAAATGCCCGGCGTATGCGGATAACCCTGGGCTTGTTTGGAAATTTGGGTGGCTTCGGCAATGATCAATCCGGCGCTGGAACGCTGCCGGTAATATTCCACGTTCATACCGGTGGGGGCATTGCAGTCGCCTGCACGACGCCTTGTAAGCGGGGCCATGATCACCCTGTTTTTTAGTTTGTAAGATCCGAGTTGATATGAAGAAAGTAACAGGTTTTCCTTTGGGCTTTGGTTCATCCCTTTGTCCCTCCTTTTATTCGGCTTTTTTATAAACAACTGCAAAAACCGTTTTATCATCGCCGCCCATGTTGATCGACATTCCATAGGGGCGGTCGGAGGGTATTTTAATTTGAGCATCCCCGGCATTTCCGGTCAATTGTTCCCATATGGTTACAGCCATGTGCACGCCGGTAGCTCCGGTGGGATGGCCCCAGCCCGGTAATCCACCGGTGGTGTTAAAAGGAACTTTACCGTCGCGGGCGGTATGGCCTTCGAGGATAAAGTCGGCTCCTTTACCGTATTCGGCAAAGCCCAATGCCTCAATACCGAGAACAGCGGCAATGGAAAAACAATCGTGTATTTCAACCGTAGCCAGGTCGTCCTTGGTGATACCGGCGCTTTCAAAGGCCTTTTCAATGGCTTTTCGCATGGTGTCCAACCGGGTGGGTTCAGGCGGATCGATGGTGACATCCTCCACGGCATGACCATATCCTGCAATTTCCACTGCCTGATCCTTGCTGATACCCGAGCGCTTCAGGCCCTCTTCGGAGAGGATGCCAATGGCAGAGGCTCCATCAGACACCTTGGAGCAATCCAGAACGCTTAGATGGGGTGTGAAGACTTTGGGGTTGGGTTCAGTCCCTAATGCCAGCTTTTCGGGGTCGGGATGAGTGTTGTGGTATTCCTGCGCCGTAGGGCAGAGGCGGGCATTCTCAATGGCATTCTTATACCACCGGGCAAAGGCTTTGCGGGTTTTTTCCCGGTCGAATTTTTCATAATAGGCTCCGGCCCGGTCACTGAACTGCCCGGGGAAAAAGTGCGCATGTCCGTTCTTCCGCTTTTGGTACCATCCGGCACCGGCCAGAATATCGGCGCCATACACGGCTTTTACGGCATTTTGTACTTCCACACCCATCGAAAGCACCGTTTCGGCACTTTCTGAAAGGACTGAGCGAATGCCGGTGAGTAATGACATTCCACCCGATGCACAGGCCGCTTCAACCCGGTAACTGGGCTTATATTTCATGCCTTCATCAATCATGGGCATAAAAGCACCCAAGTGTCCCTGTTTGTTGTAGCGCGAAGCCATAAAATTACCGACAACTCCTTCGTCGATATTATTGGCTCCTCCAAGTTGCTTTATGGTTGCTTGTCCGGCTTCTTTGAGGTAGTGCTCAATTCCCGGACGTGCTTTTTTCGGATTGAATTCCTTGCGGCCGGTTCCCAGCGATATGGTGTTATTACCGGCGGTCATATATACTTTTTTTCTGAGCTTGCTCATGGTGATCTTTTTTTAGGTTACAAAATCATTTACAGGACCATAGGCATGGAAAAAGCCTGTTTTTAACACGGTATTGACGTCATCATCATGGCTGGCTACATTATCTTCAACTAGCTTCAAGCCAATATCGCGTGAGTTTTTGGCGTATTTTATTGCCAGTCGGGCGCCCAGCGTGTCGGCCGATTTGAGTTCCTGGAAATAGGTCTTGATCTTGCTTTCACTTTCAGGGTCTTTAATGGCCTTCTTCCATGGTATTGCCGATGCAGGTGGAGTTCCTACTTTTTCATCAACGTCTTTGGCAAATTCATCGAGCTTTTGATATTGCTGGTTATCGGGGTTGATAACTGCAACGGGCTTCCCTTTTTCATATTGGAAAAAGCCGTCTTTCTGGCTTCCGTTCGAATATTGGCCACCCTTTACACCGGCATCGGCCAGTTTATCGAGCAGCTCACTCTTCAGGCTTGGATCATCGAGGCGCTCGCGCATCACCGTAAGAATGAACTGAACAACATCCAATCCTACATAATCAATCAACTGGAATATGCCCATCGGTCGGATCAGGAAATCTCTGGTGACTTTATCGATGGCATAAATTGACTGAGGTAATGACATCTCACCGGAAAGCTCTTCGGCCATCTGAATACCAAATAAGGCATCGCGCATAAAATGACCATTGCCAATAAAGCCGGGGATGTCATTGGAGGGAACCACCACTTTCTTTAAGCGCTTGGCATATTCAAGGGCAAAATCATGCAGTTCATCTTTGGTGTCTTTTGCTTTAATGACTTCCACCAGCTTTTGGATAGCAGGCGGATTGTAGAAATGGAAACCGATGATGTGACCATCGAGCCCGGCCTTCTGATTAATTTCCTGTATGGGAATGGATGAGGTGTTGGTAAAGAACCACGGAGCCTTGCCGTTATTTTCCTTTATTTGTGAAAGAAGCTTCTCCTTGAGCTGAGGGTCTTCACTAACAGCTTCAAAGATCAGCTTCGACTCATAGGCAGCTTCTATCCTTGTGGTGGGCTTTATTTTACCGGCTACATCATCGGCGTATTGATGGATGATGTCGGTATTTTCGATCAGGTCATCGCGCCCGGCGTATAATTTCCTGAGCTCCACAATGCGTTTTTCCCCTCTTTTAATGGCCTGTGTTTTTACATATTTGATCAAACCTTCCAAAGCCGGATGCGAAACATCAATGGCATTGAGGGTAAATGCCTTTTTCTTGTTTTCCGGTTGAAGGCTTTGATCGGTAAGCTCAAGGGCTGCCAGCAACAGTATGCCACTGCCCATTTTCCCGGCAGCGCCCAGTACCGATACATTTTCAAGTCGTTCTATATAATCCATAGATGAATATTTTTGATTACCAATTGGGTTTGCGTTTTTCAAGGAAGGCACGCATGCCTTCGGCACCTTCGTTTTCGAAAAGAGAACCAAATTCGCTTGATTCTTTTTCACTGCCCTCCATAAAGTCGTTTCTTACGCCAAAGCGGGTAACGGCTTTAACCTTCTTAACCGCTTTCGGGCCTTTAGCCGCAATGGTTTGGGCTGTTTCCTTAACCTTATCCAGTAGTTCTTCAGGCTCATAGATCTTTTGGATCAATCCGATCCGCAAAGCTTCCGGACTATCAATCATTTCGGCAGTGGTAAGCATGTAAAGTGCTTCAGCCAAACCGACAAGTCTTGGCAGGCGCTGTGTTCCTGCATAACCGGGGATTAATCCCAGGTTCACTTCAGGTTGCCCGAATTTGGCTTTGGAACTGGCAAAGCGGAAATCACAAGCCATGGCCAATTCCAGGCCGCCACCAAGCGCAAAGCCATTGATGGCTGCAATTACAGGTGTTTCAAGTTTTTCGAAATGATTGAATACCTGTTGTCCTTTCTGTGAGAAAGTTTCACCCTGCTTTTGGGTCATGTTTACCATTTCCGAAATATCGGCGCCGGCAGCAAAAGCCTTGCCTTCACCGGTAATGATCAATACACTGATGTTTACATTGCCTTTGTCTATCTCGGTAAGGAAGGCTTCCATCTCATCAAAAAAGGCCGAGTTAAGGGCGTTCATTGCTTTGGGTCGATTGATGAAAATGGTTCCCACATCGCCGTCCTGTTCAAAACGAAGTGTCTGATATTCCATGCGCATTTGAGTTTCGATTAAAACAATGTAAGTATGACAAATGTTTGATATGAAAAATATCGCCATATATACATTTATCTATGCACAAATATAAATAAATATGTTGATATATGCGAATGAAAATACTGAGGAAGTGTCATTGTTGGTCGAATAGGTGATTATTTATTACTATTTACAGGCCGGGTATTCTTCTGATGTAACCTGTCAGGGATCAGTCCCCGAAGCAATTATAGCGTTTCTGGAATCAACGGATTTCGAAGATGCTATTCGCAATACCATTTCACTGGGTGGCGATAGCGATACGCTGGCTTGTATGGCAGGTACT
>JAIPAP010000044.1 GCA_021740045.1 Bacteroidales bacterium | reverse complement strand
TATGCTTTATGTTCCGCCGGCAGTCGGACAGGTGAACTCAGCCTCCGGACTACAGGCCTTTGCTTTTCTATGGGGATTCAATAAAATAAGCGGGTGGTATTATACAAGGCAGGTTGTTATGATCAAGCACCTATTACAGGCTGAACAGCGCTCTGGCTGGATGCCCAGCCTGGTCTGTGCAATTTCAACCCATTCTGCCTCTACTTATTGCCAGGGCATTAATTCGTGAGCTTCTCTTTACCTATTCTTCAAATTTGGCAACGTGATGCCGAAATCCGGGGGCTTCTCTTTAGCCCGCTTCAACTTTCTTGTAGCTTGACAGGTATGAAGCCCGCAATCGGCTACTATTCTTATACTAACCGTTAAGTGCAACCTGGTAAAAGCATCTATTGATTTTATTCCTAAAAAAATCGTATTTTTGGGATATGAGCATTATTGATCAAAATATAGACAAAGTCCGTAAATTGTGCGAACAGCATTATGTTTCGCAGCTAGCTGTATTTGGTTCAATTTTGACTGGTAAATACGACAAAAATAGCGATATCGACTTACTGGTAGACTTCTCCAATATAGACTTGCAAAATTATGCAGACAATTATTTCAGCCTGAAACAAGCACTCGAAAAGATATTTAGGCGACAAGTTGATTTATTGGAGAACAAAGCGATCAAAAATCCTTATTTACGACAATCAATCAATTCTTCAAAAAGAATTATATATGAATCCTGAAATCAAAACCTGGCTTTTCGATATTCTTCAATCAATAAAAGAAATTGAAAGTATTATACGGACAGACCTAAAATTTTCGCCGAATATCAAAATGACATCAAGACAAAGCGGGCGATTGAGCGAAATATTGAGATCATTGGAGAAGCTGTCAACCGGATTTTGAAAAAAGATAAGAGTTTTGAGATGAATAACGCTCACCAGATTATTGGTACTCGAAACCGGATAATTCATGGATACGATAGAGTCTCTGACGACATGATTTGGAGTATCGTGATCAATCATTTACCCAAACTTAAAACCGAAGTTGAAGGATTATTAGACGAATAAAACAGGTAGCACTTAACAGCGACTCATAGTGTACGCCGCAGGTAGTGCAATTAAGAAAAGATAGTGATATATTTGAAGATGCTGCAAATCAACAAACATATAGGTAAAAATGCAGCACGCACCATAGCCGCCAACCGTTGTGTACAAATTTTAGACAAAAGACACTATGTACATAAAAATTAGACTTATAATTACATTGACAATCATAACTCTGGGCTGCAATTCGATTGATGACCCAGATCAATCAATTGAATATCAATTAAAAAACGACTTCAACAAAACAGAGATAAAGGAATTAAATAGAATTTTGAATTTTTTTGATGAATTAGTTTTGAATCAGACAAAAACAAACTCGATTAGTGCCGGGTATCGGATTTATATGGAAAATCTTAAATTTATTAAATCAAAGCAAGATTTTAATAATAGATTATTCGCAGATAAATCAAAGATTGATTCATTTATTAAGGATTATAGAGAAACCCAAACATTTGATGAAATTTGGGTTTTTGAATATGGGTATTCTTATGAAAATAGGGAAGATACTGTGACAAGGCAAATAATACCAAAACTAAGAGGGAAGTATATAAATATTCTAGATAAAGCTATATCGAAAGATTCTGTATTTAAATCTTATAAAGATGTATTAATAGCTTCTGGGGCAATACCACCTTCTGTTATAGCAGGATTTCAAAAAATCAATGATAAAGTAGATTTTGATGATGATTTGATAAGATTAATTGTAGTGATACACTATATTTCTGTGAAGAGTTATACAAAAATTGATGAAAATAAAAATCTGCAAACAACATGCTGTAATACACCATGCGGGCGGGCTTCCAGTGTTTTTGGTTGTCGGCTATAGCAAAATATGTAACGGGGAATGAGAACGCGTCTCTGTAAATCCCGCACGGTGCATATAGCTTTCCGTTAGGGGATATTAAGAAAAAAAGACAATATGAATGGTGATTTTAAAAATAATACTACCAAAGAAAAACTCGCTAAAGTAGTTTTGGCTTGTCTGAATTGGGGAACGTCCATAAAATGGAGTGAAGATAATGATGAAATAACTAGAAAGCTCTTAAAACTTCAATATTCATTTGACCCTTTGAGAGTTAGGAGCTGCATAGATTTAATAGAAGATACAGAGAATGCAATCCGAAGTTATTCAACTTTTGGGCTTCAAAAATTTTCGGAATCGCATCAACTAGATTTAGGAGAAGCGTATTTAAAACTATATGGGATTTTAAATGCTATTCAACAACAAAAACTAGCGATAATAGAATTATTTGAAACATTTAAAATAGAAAATAAAAATTCGGTAAAACTAAAACTAGATGATTTAACAGTAATTGAGATTAGGAATGTCGTCGGGGCCCATAAAGTTAACTTAGTTGATAAAGCCAACAAAAGTCCTGAGAATTTCAATACGAATTTTTTCAGAATAATTCAAAATCAACTAAATCATAAAGGAGATTCTATTAAAGCAGTTGACGGGTTTGGCAATATAAAAGAGTACAACCTATATGATAGTATTCTTGAATACAATGAAACATCAGAAATCATTTTATATGAAGGAGTTATCTCCTATTTGAATAAAATATTTAAGAATGCAAAAAATAAAAAGGACGAAATCCTGACTCATTATGAAATAATAAAGTTCGAGAATTTTGACTATAAAAACCTTTATGAGAATGATAAGTTAAAAAAAGATGAGCAGAAAAAATGGTCTGCTCTGGTGAAAAAGGAACTTGGAGAAGTTACCAATTTAAAATTCTTAACGGCAGAAGATGCTAAACGGATAATGAACAAATGAATAACACCCCATAACATAGCTATTATACGCCAGCCATGGCATCCACAGCATATTTAGGGTTTCGTTTTACCCGCTTACATGCCCTCAAGCTAATAAAGCCACAGCTGGTCTGAAACCACGGCCAGGCGCATATAGCCGGGACGTTGGCTACAATTTTGGCATAGAGGGAGATGACAATTACTATTAAACCGAAGGTTCAAAATACAATCACGAGAACGAATTATTAATCAAACTAATAAAATATGAAATATAAAGCATTAATATTGATTGCACTCGCGACTATTTTCCTGGTTTTTAAAAGTAATGCCATAGATAAGCGTTTTCCACTAGCAGGAAAGTTTAATATAGAAAAAGACCTGTTATTAGTACAATTTGATTGTAAAACTGATGTAGATGACCTTCATACTGTTGCAGCAACAGCTACTTTATTGGCTAACCCTAAATTTTCAAATATACATTATCATGCAGTTGCCGGTACTTATGGCATTCAGGAAGGGCTATATGTTCCGCCAAATCCTTTATTTCAGCTTGCCTTTGGAGAAAACTGGTCGGATGCACATGAAAACTACAATAACGCTGTTAAGCACGTTAAAGGTATAATTAAAGCCACTCTTGCCAACCAGGGTGATGTTTGGATTGCAGATGCAGGCCAATCTGATTTTACCGCCAGTCTGATAAAAGCTATTCAATCTGAATTACCTGAAGTAAATATTTCGCAACGTATTCATGTAGTTCAACACGCTGATTGGAATGAGGAAGTTACAGCTCCTGAAAACTTGAAATTTGTAAAGGAAAATGCTGATTACCATAAGATACCTGATGGTAACGCGGTAGGAAATGGAACACCGGGATTTCGTTCTCCTGATTATACACTATTGAAGAATAAAATAGCGAATCCTGAACTGATTGATATATGGCAGCTTGCCATTGAAATATCAAATGAATATAATGGGAAAGAGGGACGTTACCATAATGCAGCAATTGCGGCAGGAGGACTGGACTTTTCAGATCTTGCCGAAGTATGTTGGATTTTAGGTTTACAAGACATAAGGGATACAGAACAGTTTTTTAAAAAATATGCTTACTAAAAACACTTTTAATTCAATGTCGTTTAGTTAACGCTGTCAAGTCTTTAGACGTTGACAGGTTAGTAGTATGGCAGACTTGTCAGCGTGCGAAGCTCCTGACAACGTCAAACTAATATAGATGACAAAATTTACTTAACTAAACGACATTGACTTATAATTGATAAACATTGCCTCTAAAATTCAAACTGATGCCAACACGCGGTAATAAAACATTGCACGGATAGTGCTATTTTTGAACAGAAGAAACAGTTTAGCGGGCTGATAATTTTGTGATTCGAAAGGTGCAACGTTTCATACCACCAACCGTTAGCGCACATGCGCTAAAGAAAACAATTAGAATAATAAAACACGACTATGAAAAAAACATTTTTACCAAGAACATTTTTAATCAATCTGCTGGTAATTTTTTTATTCTTCGCGTCATGCACAAAATATGAGGATGATATTCAACCGGATAACACGAGGTTGAATGAAAAGATACAGGCACTGACAGACCAGACCTATGCTGATTACTTAGCAGAATATCCTGGATTTCCCGGAGGTTTTGCTATCCGTGTAATGCATAACGACGAAACCGGATTCGGACACCAAGGGTTTGCCGATAACTTTTCGGAAAGTATACATTTTCGCGGACAAAGCACAACGAAATCTTTTACGGCTGCCGGTATTGTATTGCTTTATCAAAGAGGCCTGCTTCATTTCGATTCCTTGGTCACTGCCCCGATACCGGGTAAAGACATTCCGTATTTACCTGATACGGAAGGCTATAACATCCCATTCAAAGACAAGATTACAATCTGGCAGTTACTTAATCATACAGCAGGAGTTTATGATCTAATTAATCATAGTGATGGCGCCGGCTTTCTTGACAGTATTTTCTCACAAAACCCGGAGTTTACAATGACGATCGACCTAATGACTTCCTATATCAGCGAGCATGGAAAGTTTGAATTTGAACCCGGTGAAGGTTGGGTTTACTCAAATAGTGGATATCAACTGCTGGCGAAAATCATCGAAAGGGTAAGCGGTAAATCAATCCGACAGTTTATGGAAGATGAGTTTATTAAGCCCCTTGCATTGAACGAAACCAGTTTTCCGGATATGGGCAACGAACAAACAATTCCCGAACCCTATCTTGATTCCTGGGCATGGCTTTCAGGTGAGCCTGTTAACCTGACCACTCAAAACATGTCTGCAAATGTTGGTGAAGGCAATATCATAACCTCAGCACGCGATTTGAGCAAATTTTATCAGCTTCTGCTTAGCGGTCAAGCGGGAATCAAAATGGCTTATGTAAGCAATTATATGATGGCTTGTGTACCAATCTCTCAAATCAACTCTACCGGCTATGGAATGGGATTATTCAATTATAAAAACCTGGGGTATGGTCATGGTGGAGATGGTTCCGGCATTTCAGTCAGGTGTTACGCAGACCCGGCAAACAACTTTACAGTTTTTGTTTTAACGAACTGTTGGAATTTTAATAATGGAGAAAATGATATGAGCCTTCTTCAGGAACAATCATTATTACTGCACAACTTAATGTTTGAGACGAAAAAGTTGGTTTTGGGGCATTATAAGTAATTGTCATAAACTTAACCAGAAAGATGCATCATTAACAATTTGAAAAAGCACGATGCGCCAACAATTAAGCACTAATGAAGCATGTTTCCGCCAAACCGGCGGATAAACCCGCCTTCTTTAGAGTCGGATGAAAAGGACAGGGTTCATTATGCTTTATGTTCCGCCGGCAGTCGGACAGGTGAACTCAGCCTCCGGACTACGGGCCTTTGCTTTTCTATGGGGATTCAATAAAATAAGCGGGTGGTATTATACAAGGCAGGTTGTTATGATCAAGAACCTATTACAGGCTGAACAGCGCTCTGGCTGGATGCCCAGCCTTGTCTGTGCAATTTCAACCCATTCTGCCTCTACTTGTTGCCGGGGCATTAATCCGTGAGCTTCCCTTTACCTGTTCTTCAAATTTGGCAACGTGCTGCCGAAATCCGGGGGCTTCGCTTTTGGCTTTTTCGATTAAAGTTTTAGCTGAATTAGGCTTGGTGTTGAGCCAACTGTAATTTTTTGTACTTTTACTCATAACATTTTAATTTTTGATTATGCTATGAGCTTATACCTCCGGCAGCTGGTGTGTTCTTTAGCTACCGGAGGTTGAGTTCAACAGCACCTAAGAAAACATGGGGCGGACAGTGGTTTCCGTAAGGGTTTATCTCCATAGAAACTTATCGTTTCGGTGGAAAGGAAATCGCTCCGAAATGCCCCACGTTTCTTAGCTGCGAGCCGTTAGCAACAAGGCGAAGGCCACCGCACATTTAAGCACATTTGGTTTTTTGCCGAAACACAAGCTGACATGAAAAAACCAAAAGAGCTTAAAATTTAGCCAACACACAAGAAAAACAAAATAACCATGGACTATTTGACCTACAGCGAAAAACTAAACTATTTGCTTGAAATGATTGAGAAAGGGCAACTATTTTCATTAAAACAAGCAAGTGAAAAATTTGGATGCTCCCAAAGGACTATCATTCGAATGATTAATACTTTGCGAGAGCAAGGACATAATATTAATTATTGCAAGACCACAAGAAAATACTTTGTGAAAAAATGATAGGGTGACATAATTTGTCACCTCCTCACTGTAACTTTACAAACAGCTTAAATTTTAAAAAATATGAAATTATGAAACATAGAATTCTTTCAATTCCACTAATGATTTCCTTCTTCATAGTATTACAAAATCCAGTGATGAGTCAGGAATACATACCTATGTCATTAGAAGGTGTTCAATGGATAATAAGATATGATGATATTGATACTCCCCAAACTGTTGATGGCCTCTGGGAATATTTTACATTAGGCGATACAACTATTGAAAATTTCGATTACATGAAAGTATTCAGACGTTCATTAGTGCCGACTGATGCCCCACCCCCATTTGTACCCAACGGGGATTATGAACTCTACGGGTTCCTCAGGGATGATAGTTTTGATAAAAAAGTATATGCAATTCTTTTATACAATAGCTATTATTGTCCGGTAAATGAGGATTTTCTCCTATATGATTTTTCCGTTCAAGTTGGAGACACCGCCAGATTTTGTCTGATACCAGGTTTTACGGAATATATTTTAGCTGCAATAACTTCTGGTGTTTATCTTGGATTTGAAACAAGGATATTTTCAAACGGAATTGACCCTTATTATTATTACGAGGGTATGGGTTCTTACTATGGGTTATTCGAAGAAATGTTCACACCAGTTAAATCAAGTCATCAAAAATATACCCAACATACTTTTCTATATTATTACTGTCGGGAAACCCCGTGTGACTTAGTCGTTTATACACCGGAAATTAATGTTGTTGAGCCATCATTCCATGTGTATCCAATTCCAGCCGATCAGATAGTGACTATATCATTTTTTGAGAAAAGCATAGCTGGAGAAATTGAAATCATGAATATTCAAAGTCAAACTGTAATAAGAAAATACATTCATGCACAAGATGAAACCATAAATATTGATATTGGAAGTTTATCTACCGGATTGTATTTTATTAGTCATTTTAGTAATGAAGTGCTGATAAATAGACAAAAATTAATTGTAAGCAGATAGAGTATTTGTATTTCAAAATTTTGTAAAAGTTGTTTTACTTCATTCTTACTGCTTATGAAATACTAACTCATAAAAACAGTAAAAATGAAAAGTAACCATTGTCTCTTTGAAATTAGAAAGCATTTTACAATGCTAAAAAACTGGATTATTTTAGTGTTATTTTGTCTAACAGTTTTTAATCCGTTAAAATCAGTTTCACAAGTAGCTAATCTGCCAGAGGATGCAACATTTTACGATTATCTTAATGCATTTTATAACTCTGATAGATACAATCCTGACGATGAAACGGAAGGTGGTCAAAAAGTTGCCCATGAGCGATTATCTCAAATATGGGGTAAAAGACTTTATCCAAATGGCGATTTCAGTATTGCTAATAGAGCAATAATTGACTATGCCCAGTCTTTTACGCCTGTCGATAATAGATATGAGAATCCCAATTGGGTTTGCATAGGACCATCGGATGGTCCGGTGAATTCTTCCTCAAATGGTGTTGGGCAAATACATCGAATTACATTTGATCCAGGTTACGGGATATTCAATCAAACGATATATGCCTGCACAGGTTTTGGTGGTTTATGGCGAACTGAAAATGATGGCGGTTTATGGGAAGTTGTAAATACAGATGCATTACCCATAACTTCAGTTGCGGATGTAGTAGTAAACCCTAATAATAATCAAGAAATAATTATTGCAACCGGTGTAGCGGATGGCGGTGTAGAAATCGCATATTCTCCAAACTGGGGAAACACCAATCCCATTTACACCATAGGTATGTACCGCTCAATAGATTATGGCGCATCGTGGCATGAAATCAATGATGGATTTCTCCAGGAGTTCTATATTAATGGTGGAACAGTAAGAAAACTGGAAATTGATCAAAATTATCCAGATATCGTATTTGCTGCAACCTCAAATGGAGTGTTCCGAACAACCAACGCATTTGATCCAAATCCTGTTTGGGAGAAAGTCTTCAGTGGACCTAGTGGCAATAATATGGATTTTAGAAGTATAAAATTTAAACCGGGAAGTAGCAGCACTTTGTATGCGAGTGCACAGGATATTTTCAAGAGTACAGATGGAGGAGATACATGGACTACTATGACCGGATCAAGCACGGGACTTGACTTTTCAGCATTATTACCTTTTGAACCTTACCGCATAAACATTGCAGTTACACCAGCCAATGAAAATAGGTTGTTTGCATATATTTGGGGTCCTAACCCAGGTTCAGATGATTCTGAAATCTATATTTATTACTGCGATGATGGTAGTTGGCATCAACTTTACCATACAATCGGTTATGGTGTAAAAGAGTGGATGGCATTAGCTGCTTCTACAAAGAATGCAGATGAGTACTATTTTTATTGGGGGGGGTGTAAAAGGCAGAGAGAATTTAATAGACCCTCCTATTCCCCATGCTGGTTATATAGGAAATGGATATTACGCAGACGGTCATATATTGGAGTATCCACCTTATTGTCCGCCAACGGATCCTCTTATATATTATGGTCATCATGCAGGATTTTCAGTTGGGGATTTAAATGGGACCGGATCTTCATGGGAGTTCAGAAACACCGGTTTCCAGAATATGTTGCATTGGAGTTTTGATGATTCTGAATTCGAGAAAGATATAATTTTCACTGCTAATCAAGACTGTTTTCATTACTACAAAAAGGATAACGAATGGCGATTCATCAGTGGTGGTGGAGATTCTTATTCAGCAAGGTCATCTGGTGTAAATAAAGATTTGTACTTTCTTAGCAATAGTGATAATAGCCTTTATTCGTTTAATTTATCCACTGGTCAAAAAACAACTGAATCATCTAAAAGACCTTTTGATGGGTATGACCCTAGTAGCTTATGTCACATACCAAAAACATTTAGTTTAAAGACATTTCCAAATGATAATTCAGATTACTTCAGTTTTAGTGAAATATATAAAAGAATATATGACTGGCCTGACGGACATACTTCAAATGATCTATGGGAAATTGATTCCGATATTGGGAAATATGAGACTCAATTATGGAAAAGACAAATAACTGAAATGGACTTTTGCTATGCAGATCCTAATTATATTTATATTGCAACCGGAGGGGTTTCACCAGATCTAAACGGAAATCCATTAGTACCGCAGATGTATAAAACAATATACGGTGGTAATAATGGAGACTATAGTGGTACTCTTGGATATGTGCCAATTACCTATCCTGGTATGGGAAATGATGTTTATCCAATCATTTCAGGCATTGCAGTACATCCAACTGATCCTAATCGTGTATGGATTACATTAATTGGTTATGATAATATTGATATTAGAGTTGCATATTCAACAACTGGGGGCAATGTCTGGCAGGATGCAGATCCAAATAAAAGCCTCCCAGAACTGCCTGTAAATAATATTGTTTATCAATATGGTTCTGAGGATGTACTTTACATTGCGACCGATGCTGGCATATATTACAAAAATGCTACCATGGAGAACTGGGAGGAATATGGAGAATTTCCTCATGTGCGAGTAATGGAATTGGATATTAATTATTGTCAGAATAAGTTGAGAGCAGCAACTTATGGCCGTACAATGTGGGAAGCTGATTTGCAACCTAAAGTTAATGAGGTTTATTATTCAATAAGCTCCGGCGAATCTATTATTTGGGAAAAGTCTATATCATTATCCACTGGTTTGATCATTGAATCAGGAGCAGAATTAACCATTAAGGGACTAGTAAATGTTCCTAAGGATAGTAAAATTATTGTCAAGCAAGGCGGCATGTTAATTATCGATGGTGGCACACTAAAAAATGGATGTGGCCAATCTTGGCAAGGCATCCAGGTTTGGGGCGAAAGAACAGCCCACCAATACCCCGATGCCAATGGTGATTATCAACAGGGCTACCTTAAACTGATAAACGGTGCCACCATAGAAAACGCCCTGATTGCCGTTGACCTTTGGAAACCCGGCGACTGGTCATCAACCGGTGGTATAGTACATGCTACCGATGCCATATTCAGAAACAATGCAAAATCAATCCATGCACTACATTACAATAATTACAATCCATATGACACGACTCAGGAAATGGATTACAACAGCAATTTTAAAAATTGTACCTTCGAAATAACAGAAGATTATTTGGGTGATGTAACATTTTACAAACATGTTGACCTGGCCCATGTAAAAGGTATTGATTTTCAGGGCTGTGATTTTAGCGTGAACGACCAGGTAGAAGGCGTATCTACCTGGAACAGTGCCATTGCAGGATACGACGCTAAGTTTGGTGTTAAAGCAATTTGCAATTCACAACAAGCTCCCTGTCCTGAAGAAGATTACGACCGATGTACTTTTATCGGTTTTTACAGTGCTGTAAGTGCTTTAAAAGATGGAACAAGCCCGGTAACTTTTAGTGTAAGCAGGGCTGAATTCATTGATAACGCATACGGGGTTAAAGCCAGATATATGAACAATGCCAGTGTGCTACACGCTGATTTTGAGATAGGGCACTTATGGGATTGCGGGGCTGGTATTTACTCGGATAATGTTACCGGTTTTGCATTTGAGGACAATGATTTCAGTAAATACACTGGCAGCCCTGCTTTGGACTATTTTGGCATTATTATCAACAACTCAGAAGCTGTTAATGAAGTATATAAAAACAGCTTTAATGGGTTAAGTTATGCCAATTTTTCGGATGGTAAAAACTGGAGAGATGATTATCGTTATGAAGGTTTGGTATATTACTGTAATGAAAATATATATAACTACGCTGATTTTTATGTAAATGATTTCGAGTTTGACAAACATTCAGGTATTCAATCTGAACAAGGCAATGATAATTATACTGCCGGGAATACATTTTCGCAAAACGGCGCTACATGGCATTTTTATAATGGTGGTGAACATTTGGTGGGTTATTACTATAATCAAAACCAAAGCGATGAAATACCTGATGATGACAAAATATACCATATAGCCAAAGTTGGCAGAAGTGTTACCAACAATTGCAACTCTCATTATGGTGGAGACATAGAATTAAAGCTCGTTTTAACTCCCCAACAAAAAGTAGATGCAGAGCAGGATTATTACGATAATTTGACTGATTACAATAATGTAAAATCACTTTACGATAGTTATGTTGACGGTGGCGATACCGAAGCTGAAAAACTTGACATACAAACAGCCCAGCCCGATGACATGTGGGAATTGCGTGCCCAATTACTTGGTGATTCTCCCCATTTATCGTTAGAAGTTTTAAAAGAAGCCGCTGATAAAACAGATGTCTTCACCGAATCTGCCTTGTTTGATATTTTGGCAGCAAACCCTGACGAGCTCAAAAAGGATACTTTGATAAGCTATCTGGAAAACAAGGAAGAGCCACTGCCCGAATATATGATAGACCTGTTGAAGCAATTGGCCGAAGGCACTACCTATAAAACAGCCTTACAACAACAAATGGCAGGATACAAACATGCATATACCCGTGCGGCACATGATATTATCCGTAGCAACCTGAATGATACGGTTGTTGATTATGTTGAGTTACGGAATTGGCTGGACAACCTTGGAGGCATTACTTCTGACAGGCAGATTATTTCATCCTACATCAGCGAAAAAAACTTCACCGATGCTTTTACCCTGGCCAATATGCTGCCACAACTTTATAACCTGCAGGGCAATGAACTAATTGAGCATAACTACTACATTGATATGTTGAACCTGCACCAAACGCTGTATCAGCAAGGCAAGAACACATTCCAGTTGGATAGCACAGAAAAAGCCAATCTTGTTTTTATTGCCGCCAACAGTACCGGAGTTGCAGGTGCCCAGGCAAAAAGCATACTTGAAGGTGTGTACAATGAATATTATGTGAATTGCCCGGAAGCAGATGGCTCAACAGGATATAAAAGCAGTAGTACCATCAATCCAAATTCACTTGGAAAAGCATATGGATTGAATATTTCTGTAAAGCCCAACCCAGCAAAGCAATGGGCAGCATTTGACTATTCGTTGCCAGTAGATGAGACCGAAGCAACAATTACAGTTACAAATGCAACAGGAAGTACAGTTGCAATACTCGAAGTTTCCGGACAGCAAGGTCAGAAACTATGGGATACCCAAAGCATCAAACCCGGTGTTTATATTTATACTATTAAGGCGGCAGGTTTCAGCCAGTCGGGAAAAATAGTAATCAGCAAATAGATTTGAATCTGGTAGCTCCCTCTGTCTTTAGGACAGGGGGAGTATGCCGGTTATCTCAGAGGAGGTATACATGAATAAACTGATTACATTAATTGTTGCTTTTCTGACTATCCATTTGTTTACCTATGGCCAATTCCAAATAAACTGGCAACAGAGTTATGGCAGTATGGCCTCAGACTGGGGTTATGATATTGCTGAAACCGATGGTGGGTATTTAGTTACAGGCATTGCGGGAACAGGAGGAGGAGAAGTTGAATGTTTTGAAAGTAATGGTGGTGGTTGGTTGATTAAGATTGATGATTCCGGCAACCTGATTTGGCAGAAATGTTTTGATTATGCGCATGCTCTCAGAATCGTTAGAGCTATTGGCAATCCTTACTATTATTTAATAGGGGGTGCTGCTTTAGAGCCATATCCTGAAGCTTATAATTTATGGGTTGCAAAAATAGACAGCCTCGGCAATATTCTTTGGGAAAGAGCACTGGGGAACACTATAGGCATTTTAAGTGGCGATCAATATGGTGAAGCTACTGCTGATGGAGGAGTTATTGCAACGGCACAAATTGACTCCCAGGGTGGCGACATCACAAATTGGTGGGGAGGTTATGACGGATGGATTATAAAACTGGACAGTGCTGGTAATACTGACTGGGATCAATCCATTGGATCATCCCAGTTTGAATTTATCAATGGCATTATTCAAACAAGTGATGGGGGTTACCTTGCCGGTTTGTACGGTAAACCCAATGGTATTGGCGGAAATGTTGATTGTATTGTTTATCCGGCTCCCGGCGGCGCTGATGCAATAGTTTTTAAGATGGATAGTGTTGGGAACCCTGAGTGGCACCAATGTTATGGAGGGAGCGGACCTGAAGCCGTCAACAAACTATTGGAAGTTGAAAATGGTTATCTGATTGCAGGTATTGGTGGCTCGAAGGATGGTGACCTTGTTGGTTCGGGTTGGCATGGTGATCATGATGTGTGGTTAATAAAAATTGATTATACGGGAACCATTCTCTGGCAAAAATGCTATGGCGGCTCTAATGGGGAGTCTCCAAAGAGAATTTTTCAAACATCCGATGGTGGTTTTATGGTTTTTGCTAACACACAGTCTTTTAATGGTGATGTTGTAGGAAATCCATCAAACAGTCCTGAAGAACCATCAATCTGGATATTTAAAGCATACAGTATTGGCAACCTGATTTGGCAGCAATGCATCGGAGGTGAAGTAACAGAACGGGTATATGGTGTTGTAAAACATAGTGATTATAAATATGCTGTTGCTGGTGAGATGCGGTATAGTCCAAGCGGTGATGTTAATTGCTCAAATTTTGTTTATGGGTCGCTGCAAAACTACTGGGTATTTGGTATTTTGGATACAACGGTAAATATAGTTGAAAATATGCCGAAAACTGATGAAATAAAGATTTATCCCAATCCTGCAAATTCAGTATTAAATATTGACTTTCCAGTAAACTATCAAGTACTGAATACTATTATTGAAATTTTAGACATAAACGGAAGAATTCTTCTAAAATCAAAAGCTTCATCAGGAACCACCCAACTTGACATCAAACAACTAAACCCCGGACTTTATATCATGAAAATTCAGAACGACAAGACCTTAATTACAAGAAGAATTATCATACAATAACTTACTACTTAAAAAGCCAATGCTTAACAGTCAAGCGCATTGCCAGGTCGTTCAAAAAGCCAACACACCAGCCAAAACCTGGCAAAGAGCTTGCCTGCCCCACCGCACAGAAAAGACAATGCCCAGTTGCTAACAGCGGCTCATACACCATTGCCAGAATCGTGTTTCATAGGAAAATTACTCGTAAATTTGAGCTTTGATTCAATTAAGAAAATAATAAGTGAAAATGGCAACGGTGCATAGCCGCAAACCGTTGGGCATCATTCCCCCCATCAAGAAACCTCGATTAATTTCTTGCGCTAACGGGCGGATTAAAACCGACTATGCTTAAATTTGTAGTGGCCCTATGTCTAAGACCGATTTAAGCAATGGTACCATTGAGAGTCCGTGCGTTCATTCTGGTTGAAATGTAAAAAGTCCCGACTATGGGGTCGGGACTTGTTGATAATTTCAGTGGTGGTCTCGCCAAAGGCAAGAACCCCGTTCAGAATAATTCTCAAATCAAAGATACATTTCCTTAGGGTCTTTTTTATCATTAACCCTTAAAAACTTTTTCACCTGGGAAGAAAAAAGAAACTGGAAATGGAAATCATCAATCCCAATGCCGCAGGGATTGATATTGGCAGCAAATCGCATTATGTAGCCGTAGGACAGGCTCTGGAAGATGTTCAGGAGTTTGGTGTTTATGCAGAAGATTTACAGGCTATTTGCCAGCACCTGAAAGAATATGGTATTACCTCGGTAGCTATGGAGTCAACCGGGGATTATTGGCAAAATCTTTTCACTGAACTCATCAGACATGGTTTTGAAGTTGTGCTTTGCAATGGGAAATTTACAAAGAATGCCAAAGGAAGAAAGACTGATGTAAAGGATGCACGCTGGATACAGAAGCTACATTCACTTGGCCTTTTAACAAGCAGTTTTCTTCCTGATGAAACCACCGAGATATTGCGTACCTATTGCCGACAAAGAAGCAATCTGGTTAATCAGGCTTCCGGGGCTTCCCGCAAAATGCAGAAATACCTGAAGTTTTTAAATTTCCGCCTTGACGTGGTGGTAAAAGATATTTGTGGACAGACGGGGTTGGCTATCATTGAAGATATCTGCAAAGGGAATCACAATCCAGAATCTTTGGCAGAGCACAGACATTATAATTGTCGAAAATCAAAGCAGGAAATTGCCAAAGCACTACATGGCAATAATCGGGAAGATTTTCTTTTTGGATTGAAGCAAGAGTTCCAGGCATACCAGTTTTATCAAAAACAAATCCAGCAATGTGATAAAGAGATAGACAAATTCGTGCAGAAATACTTAAAAGACCATCCTGAAATGAAAAAATTCAAAACCACCGAAAAACCTCACAAAAGACAAAACAAAAATGCTGCAACAATAAAGGACTTTAATCAGGTAGCCTTTCAGTATTTCAATGGAGTTGACTTACTGGCTATAGAAGGAGTTAGCCATGCCACGGTTTTAAGTATTATGAGCGAAATAGGACCACATGGTTTTGAGAAGTTTAAAACATCCAAAGAGTTTGTTTCGTGGTTGCGCCTGGCACCCAATAATAAAATATCAGGCGGAAAAGTATTGAGCAGCAAAGTTCCCAAGGGAAGTAACAGACTAAAAATAGCCCTGCGCCAGGCTGCCAATGCCATAGGCAACCTTAAAGATACCCATTTGTCAGATTTCTTTAAAAAGATAGCCTTCAAAAAAGGCAGGCAAGCAGCCGTATCAGCAACTGCAAGAAAGCTAGGAGTAATCATATGGACAATGATAACCAAGAAAGTTCCTTATCAACCCCCAAAGGAATACCTGTTTCTTGACCAGAAAAGAAAACTTGGAATTGTGAAAAGAATTAAAAAACAAATGGTTAAATTTGACATCCATAGGGAAGAATTAGATCTATTAACAACCTGAACATCAAAAATATAATTTTACGTTAGTCAGAATGTTAATAGACCAGTGACGGTTTTAATGTGTTTGCCTTAAATGCCATGCAGAATAATGTTTTATTTATACCAGGCAAAGTAAATTTGAAATAAGTATATTTAAAAATCAAATTAATAATTACTATGAAACAAGATTATTGCTTTAGGATGGTTGCGCAAATGTTGATGATTTTGCTCTTTTTTATTACTGCTTGTGACAAAGATTCCATTGAGAGTGACAAGCTCGGTGATGATTTACAGACGGTTTTAGAACAAGCAGTGGCAGACGAAAACATCCCCGGAATCATTTTGGGTATTAAAACTCCCACAGACAGCTGGTTACTGGCAGCAGGCACAGCAGACACAGCTACTGCCAAATTAATGAATGCAGATATGCAAGTGTGGTTGGCAAGCGTTTCCAAACCATTAACTGCTGTGCTAACCATGAAACTGATTGAAGAAGAAATATTGTCATTGGATGATACAGTAGAAAAATGGTTGCCTGAACGGATACCTCAGGGTGATCAAATGACCATCAAAATGTTACTAAATCATAGTTCGGGAATCTTTGATATAACACACAATGTTTCTTTTTGGCAGGAGTTAATGGCCAATCCATCCAAGGAATGGACAAATCAGGAGATTTTGTCACATTCTGTCCTAAACACGCCGGTTTTTTCTCCCGGTACAGCGTTTAGCTATAGCAATACCGGTTATTATATTTTAGGGATGATCATGGAGGCTGCTACCGGTGAGACTGTAGCTGACTTATTTGAGGAAAAAATTGCCGAACCGGCACAGCTTACACGAACACGATTAAGTAAGCAGGGTGCCTTGGAAGAACCAAATGTGAATGCCTACAGCTGGCTTTTCACTACAGAAGAGGTAGTAAGCATTGCCAACTGGAATTTCTCATGGGATTGGACCGCAGGCGCAGGGGTATCAACAGCCGAAGATATGCTTCAAATTAGCGATAAATTATTCAATGGGGAAATACTTCAAAAGGAAACCGTTGATCTGATGACATCTATGGAGTCTTTTGCTCCAGAATCATCCACGGGCTTAGGAATCGGAGTACTGCCCGCCAACGCTGAGGGTAATATATTTGAAACGAAGTTGCTCGGTCATAGCGGATCGAATCCCGGAATTGCAACCGAATGGTACTATTTTCCTGAATACGGTACTACCATCTTTGTGGCTGTAAACAGAAACGATACCCCGGAAGGTCCGCAAGGAACCATTCCTGTTAGCGGGTCTGCTATCACTTTTGACCTCTTTTCTCAGGCCTGGCAAATCGTCAAAGAACATATATAAGCTGTGTCATTCGAAAACCGATTGTTCTTTTATATCCGGAATATGCAACAGGATAAAAAACACCAAACAGTTATTCACGGAAAATACTTTGGCGATTCTATAACAAAAGGAATATGCTTTACCGAAAAAGCATCTTTCAGATTATCTTCTTGATAAATATAAAGGTAATAAAAGCTGTCATGCTTAGCTTTATGCCCATGATGTAACAATGGGTTTTCCGGCCATAGGTTTTAATTATGGCTATTCCGTTTGGAAGCCCAAAACCATTCCGGTGCTGATGCTCAAAAAGTATTTTTGCTGGGCTGTGTAGGTGTTACCGGCGCCTTTATGTTTTTCCACCCCGGGACTGAAGCTAATGGTATAGGTACATTTAATGACAAATCCTATACCTCCAAAGCATTAAGATTTATGCTTAGGGAAGTTATTAATCCTTTACAGAAAAATAAATGAACCTAAAGTAATGATAATGAAGAGTCCTGTAACAATTAAGCAGTTATGAAGCATGTTTCCGCCTTCTTTGGAGCCGGATGAAAACGACAGGGTGAATGATGCTATTTTTTACTTTCCCAAAATTGCCAGTACAGATTTTTTATAGGAGCGTGAGATTGGTAATTCATTGTTTTCAAGAAAAACAGATTCTGTATCGAAAGATCTAATTTTTGCAAGGGCCACCAAAAAAGACCTGTGGATTCTTATAAATCCATATTCGTCCAGGAAGGCTTCCAAATTTGACAAAGAATCATGGGTAACGATTGATTCATCGGAACAAACAATTTTAACGTAATCTTTAAGACTCTCTATGTATTGAATTTTTGAAATATCTACCTTATAGATTTTACGATTAGCTTTAACATTCAGGTAATTTGTCTTTTCCCTTTTTAATTCCGTTTTGGCGTTTGAGGATATATTGGTTCTTTCGAAGTACTTATTAATGGCCGAAACAAATCGATCAAATGAAATAGGTTTTAATAAATAATCTATTACGTCTAAATCAAATGCTTCGACAGCATAATTTCGGTATGCAGTTGTAAAAATTACACCAGGTGTATTCTTTAACATCCGTAGAAATGAAATCCCGTCAATTTCAGGCATTTCGATATCAAGGAATAGCAAATCTACGTGATTCTTACGTAAACAAGCCATGGCCTGAAGAACATTCTCGCACTCATCCACCAAATCGAGCTCTGGTGTTTTTTCTATATAAACCTTAATTGCTTCCCGCGCCAAAGGCTCATCGTCTATAATTAAACATTTAATCATTTGTAATACAATTAATTACCGGAATCGACAAATTTACATCAAAACGCTTGTTTTTTTCAGAAATATCTAGTTTGTAACTATCATTAAAAAGCAAATCCAATCGTTTCTTTACATTTAATAAGCCAATTCCACCTACTTCGCTTTTCATCGTGTTATGACTTTTACTATTAGAAACAGCTATATGCAACATCTGATCAGACTCTTCTATTGTGATATTTATGAAAGATTTATCTATTGATTTTGACAAACCGTGTTTAAAAGCATTCTCAACGAGAGGAATAATTAACATGGGTGGAATCTGAAGATTTTTCGATTTAAAGTGGGATGTAAAATTAAGATTAACTCTATCGGTAAATCGAATTCTTTCGAGTTCTATATAGTTTTCGATTATTCTAATTTCACTAGAAATATCGATTCGGGGAGCATCAATTTTATAGAGAATGTAATCCAATATATCCGAAAGTTTCATAACTATATTAGCCGTTTGCTCTGATTTTTTCATGGCCAATACATATATGCTGTTAAGCGTATTAAACAAAAAGTGTGGATTAATTTGCGTTTTCAGCATTTGCAGTTCAGCTTCTACTTTTTCTTTCTGCACTTGTTGTTCACGAAAATTCTTCTCATTCCAACGCTTGTAGAACTTTATGGCGATGGCAATAAATACAACAAAGAACATATTAAAAAAGAGCATCACTACATCGATCATTTCAGGAAATAACCTGCTCCCGGTGTTTAGCAATTTCACCACTAATAATAGCGTTAATAGTAGTTGTATGTAGAAGAACATAACAACCGCTACAAAAGCTAGCGCAATAAATTTTCTCAACTTGTTTTTTAATAGAATATTTGGAATCAGGTAGTAATTAAACGTATAAACTGTGGCTATTGCGGCAATTAAGTTGATTATTGATGCAGTTAATGTAAAGATATTAACTTCGCTATATCTTTTATAGTAAAAGAAGAAAAAGAACCATGCACAAATCCAAAATAAAATGTGAATTGCTATTCTGATTATTCTCTTTAGCGGTATATTCATATTTTTTTTCAAATATATGAAATATCAAAATTTTATACTGTAAATTTCGCTAAAATGCATTTCCGGTTCTACAAACTACAGGAATACTAAGCCTACTTCCAATTATTTGAATTAAATGGTTAGTTGAAGTCAAAAATGGGTTGAACAGATAATTCTTAAAAATTGATTTGATTTTCGGTGTAGATTTGAATCGATATTAAATGTTTAACTAAATTTTATTAATTATGTCAATGTTCGAATATCTGTTTACGACTCTTGAAGGATTCACTTTTTTATTAATCGGAGGGTCAATTTTGGGTGTATTAATTTATGGTCCCTATTTAAGCGTTCAACTTTTTTTGACTAAAAAGAAAACCATTAAGAAAACAAACATCGACTCTATGATTGTTTTGGGTGTTGTTGTTTTCATTTCCGGCATTCTTAATCAAATTGCGGGAATGATTGAAGTACTGGAAGTGATGATTCAAAAAACCGATATTTCACCCCAACTTGTTATGAGTGGGATTATTGAATCGTTTAAAGTACCCATTTTTTGTGCTTTTGTACTAATCATTTCATTATTATTCTGGTATTTTAACAAGAAAAAATGGGAATCGCTCAACATCTAAATTCATGTATTGTTTAAAACCCGGTCAATTACCTTGACCGGCTCTTTTTAATTAGTGGTCTTTGACATTATTGGACTATATACCAAATCCCCATAAATCCGGCCGGGAATAATGGCCATCAAAACAAAAAATTGTAATAATTAAAAAATTCCACTATATTTGCAGTAGAACCAATTAAAAACAAAACCATGAAAAAAGCAATTTTAACATTTTTAGGTATTTTAGGGTTGGGCATCAGTTATCTGTCAGCCCAAATTGACACACTTGAAGTTATTACCGAGTTTAATTCTCCTGCACTGAATCCCTGGGGATTAACCTGGGATGGGACAAACCTGTGGATTGGTGATAATGATTCAGGAAAGATTTATAGTGTAAGTACTTCCGGAGAAACTCAAGATTCAATAGTGGTTGAGAACGCTACAATAACAGGAATCTCATTTGTAAATGATACATTGTGGGCTTTGAATACCGATATTGTTGGAGACACAACAATAGGCCCATATACTTATCCGGTTTATCATTTATATCAAATAGATAAATCGGATGGAAATAAAATTGATACGATAAAAATTTTTGGTGTGGAATTTACTTTACCACCTGGAGGTTTATGGGGGTTAACATATTATGATCACAAATTCTATGTTTCATATGATGGAGGTTATGGTCCGTGTTTAATTGAAATTGACAGGGACACTAAAACTGACACAACCTTATGTTGTACTCATTTGGTCGGTATGACTATAGCGAATGATTCTATTTATGCAATTAGTCATTTTGATGATATAATAACAACCACTGATGGAGAACAAGAGTTTTGGAAATATGGAATACCATCTCATGCGACTGACATAACATATGATGGTGCTAACTTTTGGATAATGGATACTGTGGAGAAAAAAGTAAAAAAGCTGGAAGGAACAGGCCTCTCGATCAACCGGCAGCATACAACTGACACTTATCTTCAGGTATTTCCCAACCCAACCGACGATTACATTTATATAAAAAAGGGAAGGAAATTCGATATTGAATCAGCTGAAATTGTTGATATAAACGGACGGATTGTGGAATCCATATCAGTTGATAAAATTAATAATCATGATATAATTGAGGTTTCTCATCTTGAAAATGGTGTGTATTTCATAGTATTACATATTGAAAACAAAATACTTACAAGTAAATTCGTAAAGGATTAACATCCGTTTATAATGAAAAAATGGGATAGTAAAAAGTTCAATATCACCATTAAAATAAAGCAGGATTAAAAATGAATAGATTAGCAAATAGTCACCCGGGAGAAATTTTACTGGGGGAGTTTTTACGTCCTCTTAAGATTACTGCATACAGATAATCAAAGGATACAGAGATACCCCAGACTCATATTTCACAGATAATAAAAGATAAACGCACCACAGGGGCCAAAATAGGTAAGTGTGGGAATAGAGGTTACTCTCATTTTCTACTTTAAAAGATTATTTTTGCCATATAGTAAAATTTATGAACTTTATTCATACGCAACCAAAAACTAAAACTTACAAAAGATGAAAACTTTTACCACACTCATCCTGGCCCTCTTGCTAACGGCCTCGCAGGCCCAGGTTACTTTTATTGTCGATTCATTGCCCGGTTACACCCCGCCGGAGGATGAGCTGTACATAGCCGGCAATTTTAACGGCTGGAATCCAGGGGATGCTGCTTATGTTATGCAAAAGAATGCGGATAATCTATGGGAAATCACCCTTGAAGGCTTTTCGAACGGGGAAACCATTGAATACAAATTCACCCGTGGCAGCTGGGAAACTGTAGAAAAAGGCCCCAACGGAGAAGAAATTGATAACCGTTCCTTTACCTTCGGTAACGGAGAAACCGTGTATGTGGTCATCTACAACTGGGCAGATGACGGCGGAGGCGGGGGTTCAACAGCCGCTGAAAACGTGATCATCATGGATGAAGATTTTTATATGCCTCAACTCGACCGTTACCGCCGTATCTGGCTTTACCTGCCTCCCGACTACGAACAGAGCCAGAATAGTTATCCGGTACTTTATATGCACGACGGGCAAAACCTCTTTGATGAATATACTTCCTTTATGGGTGAATGGGAAGTGGATGAAACCCTGAATGAACTGGAAGGAGAAGGCTATCCCGTGCCCATCGTGGTGGGTATCGACAATGACGGACAACACCGGGCCAATGAGTATCTTCCCTGGTACAATCCAGATTTCGCCGGCGGGGAAGGAGATGAATACATGGCTTTTATCGTGGAAACCCTTAAGCCATATATTGATGATAATTACAGGACGCTGCCGGATCGCGATAATACCGGCATTATGGGAAGCTCTCTGGGAGGAGTGATCTCACTCTACGGCGCCATGAAATACCAGGAGGTGTTCAGCAAGTGCGGACCGTTTTCGCCGGCCTACTGGGCCAATTACGATTCCATCTGGCCTTTTCTGGCCGAAACAGGCTTTGAACAGGATATTCTTTTCTATCAGAATTGTGGTGAGAACGAAGGCGGACAATACATCAACAGAATGTATCAGATGGAAGATACTTTAAATGCACTGGGCTACCAGCATGTTTCATCCAAGGTGATCGAAGGCGGCGAACACAACGAGGATACCTGGGGCGGGGACTTCGAAGAAGCCTATTTGTATCTGTTTGTCACCGGGACAAATGTTGCTGAGGAAAACAGGAACATCAGGCCACTAAAGCTATACCCCAATCCGGTGACGGATATTTTATACATCAACCGGCTTTCTGAAAATCCGGGAGCTGTTGTCAGAATTTTCGATGTAAACGGTAATCTGCGGCTAACCGATGAAAAACCCAAAAAGGAGATTAGGGTGCAACAGCTGCAGCCCGGAAGCTATATTATCATCCTTAAAACGGATGAAACTAGCTTTGTGGGCAGGTTTGTGAAAATGTAGTTCATAGGGTCTGAGACCCTATGAAAATGATCATAGCTAAAACATCCGGCAATAATTCAGCAATAAACAGAAAAATGATAAGCCAAATTAAACTTATTGAAACAATTTTGTATGTTAACGACCAAGAAGCAAGTTGTAAATTTTATCAAAATATATTTCGCAAAGCCCCTGACCTAAATGTTCCTGGCATGTCGGAATTTAACTTATCCGATAATTGTAAAATTGGACTAATGCCAAACAAAGGCATAGCTAAAATATTAGCTGACAAAACACCGCATCCAGGCAGTGGAAGTGGTATTCCGAGATGTGAACTGTATTTGTATGTTGACGATATTCAGATAGAATTTGAAAATGCAACAAAGAGCGGAGCAAAATTAATAAGTCCCATTATTGACAGAGATTGGGGAGATAAGGTTTGCTACTTTTCCGATCCAGACGGACATATTATTGCTTTTGCAAAGGAAATAAAAAAAATCAATTAAGCCGGATAAGAGAGCCCCTTTCCAAATCGAATTGGCAGTGCTTTCAGTAATCGCAATAACCATTGACAAACATCCTCCCTATTCAAATGACTCAAGCCTGATCACCTTAGGCCTCTTTTTGATGGTTCCGGAATAACGGAACCATAATTATTTTTACGTAAAGAAGGTTGCCAAAACACCTCCCATTTTGCCATATTTATAATTCTTCTAAATTATTTATGCACTTATAAAAGATAGGTAAATTTCATACATTTGTTAGCATGTCTATCAAAAACCAAAACCCATGATCTTACAAATCATCCCGGCCCCCGATGTACTGCCGGCCCATTGGATGTGGTCGCAGGTCTTATTGCTGGTTACGTTTTTGCTGCACCTGGTATTGATGAATTTTATCGTTGGCGGCAGCATTTTCACCCTTTGGGATTCATTTAAAGGCAAAACGGTAAAAAACGATGCTTTCAGTATCCCAACCCTCATCGCCCTGACGATCAATTTTGGGGTACCCCCCTTGCTGTTCGTGCAGGTGATCTACGGGCAGTTTTTTTATTCCAGTTCCATATTGATGGCGGTTCCCTGGCTGCTGGTAATCCCGTTTCTGATCCTTGGGTATTACGGAGCTTACATCTTTGTTTATAAAACCGGAAAAAACAAGGCATTGGCCAGGGGAAGCCTGGTGCTTTCAACGCTTATACTACTGTACATTGGCTTCATGCTGGTAAACAACAGCACCCTTATGCTGCGGCCTGAGCGCTGGAGTATGTATTTTGAAAACCCGGGCGGGACCAACCTGAACTGGGGAGAACCCACGCTGTTTCCGCGTTACCTGCATTTTATGACCGGGGCCATTGCCATTGCCGGCCTCGGGAAGGCGCTTTGGTATTATTTCAGGAAAAAGACTGAGCCACAGGAACGCGATTCGGAGATGAAACGCGGGATTAAGATATTTGCCTATGCTACGGTAGTCCAAATCGCATTGGGGATCATTTTCCTGTTCACCCTGCCATCGGAGATCTATTCGTTGTTTTTGGGCGGCAATATGATCTACACCATCCTGATATCCATTGGGTTTATTCTGGCCCTGGCAGCTGTTATACAGGGGCTAAAGCAACAATTAAGATCGCTGCTCATTATTGCCCCCATTATTTTAGCCATTATGGTGGTTATGCGCGAATTGGTGCGGCACGCCTATTTTGGCGATATCTACACCCCGGGCGATATGGTGCTCCAACCGGAGTACGGTTCACTCACCATGTTCCTGGTGGTATTTTTAGCAGGCCTTTACCTGATTTACTACATGTTAAAATTGATGCTTAAACCCAAAACCGATATAGAACGATGAATTATCCCATTTGGCAAATTCCGGCAACCGGTGGCAGCATACTCATTGCCACCATCGCAATTCTGCATGTGTTTATTGCTCATCTGGCTGTGGGCGGAGGTTTATACCTTGTTTTAACCGAACATAAAGCGGTAAGAAACAACGATAACCGCCTGCTGCAATATGTAAAATCACACACCCGGTTTTTCCTGTTGCTCACTATGGTTTTCGGTGGGGTAAGCGGCGTGGGAATTTGGTTCATTATATCTTTAGTCAATCCGGCAGCAACATCCACCCTGATCCATAATTTTGTGTTTGCCTGGGCAACCGAATGGGTTTTCTTTGTCGGGGAGATAATCGCTTTGCTTATTTACCATTATCGCTTCGATTCGATGAACCGTAAGGCACATATGACGGTGGGATGGTTGTATTTTGCCTTTGCCTGGCTGAGCCTGTTTATCATCAACGGTATTATCGACTTCATGCTCACACCGGGCGAATGGCTTACCACCAATGAATTTGTTCACGGTTTTTTCAATCCCTCCTTTTTACCGTCCCTTATCTTCCGCACTGGTATTGCCTTTACGCTTGCCGGGTTATTTGGTATGATCACGGCAGTTCTTACTAAAGACCTTGACTTCAGGGCGCAGCTTTTACGGTATAACGTTAAATGGATGTATGCGCCCATCGTTCTTTTATTGATTGGCGGCATCCTGTATCTGAATGTGCTTCCGGCGCCTGCCGAGCAAAACCTCTTCATGTACAATCCCGAAGCCAATACATTCGACAGCGTTTTCTTTATCTCCTCCATCCTGCTATTCGCCCTTGGATTGACAATGCTGCTAAAATTCAACCGCAAGGCCCAATCGGTCATTGTTGGTTTGTTAATAGTAATTGGATTGGGCTGGATTGGTGGATTCGAATATTTACGCGAAATTGCCCGCAAGCCTTATGTGATCTATGAATACATGTATTCCAATTCCATTAAGGTAAACGAAGCTGAAAAGATCAATAAGGAAGGTTACCTGAAAAACGCCAAATGGGCGCCAATCCATGAAGTAAACGATGAAAACCTCCTGGAAGCCGGCGAGGTGATCTTTGCACACCAATGTCTTTCCTGCCATACTGTTGGAGGCTACAATGATATTATTCCCCGCACCGATCATCTCACAGAGCGTGGCATGGAAGCCAAACTCACCGGCCTGGGCAGGATAGAAACCTACATGCCACACTTTTTTGGTACGGATAAGGAGAGAAAAGCCGTTGCCGCATACATTACCCGCAAAATAAACGGCAAAAAAGAACAGCCCGGAAAGAAACACATTGCCGAAGCTGAAGTACCGGAAATCCCACCCTTCGATAAAGAGCAGGATGAATACGTATTGCTGGCCTGGAACGACTTGGGGATGCATTGCATTTCCGATAACAGCCGTTGGTTCTCGTTTCTGCCACCGGCCAATACCATATGGGCCCAGCTGATCAAACGGGGTGAAAAACCCCAGGTGATCAGCTCGGGAGTTGAATTGAAGTATGAAGTGCAGGAAGGGTACCGCAATCCTGAAAAACATGTTCCATTCTGGAAATATGCCGAAAAAGTTTATGGGGCCAAGCTGGAACCCGGCGTGGGCCTTTCCGGAAATAAAGTTACCGGCACTATGCACCCTAATGTTCATAATTCATTTATAGCTGAATTTATCCCTGTTACCCCTTACCGGGATGACGGAAAATTCAATCCTTATCCGGCTTTCACCATAACGGCCTATAATAAGGAAACAGGAGAAAAGCTGGCAATGACCAAAGCCATAGCTCCTACCTCCACCGAGATGGGCTGCCGCAACTGTCATCAGGGTGGTTGGCGATGGAATGATGTGGCCGGCATAGCTGATGAAACGTCCATAAACATTCTTCAGGTTCACGACCGCTTAAGCAACACCAATCTATACGAGCAAGCCAAAAACGGTAATCCGGTGCTGTGCCAATCCTGCCATGGGGATCCGGCCATTGGCGCTGGGGGCAAAAAAGAACACCTGAATTTCTCGTCTGCCATGCACGGATTTCATGCCAATTATTTATCGGGTATGAGCGGTGATGCTTGTAACCTGTGCCATCCCAATACTCCGGGCGGAACCACCGAATGCCTCCGCAGCCGCCATGCTGAAAAGGGCTTCAATTGTACTCTTTGTCATGGTAAAATGGAAGACCATGCAATGGCCTTGTTAAAACATGAAGACGAGCGCGGAAAACCATCTGCCGAAAGGCTGATGCAAAATCTCCCCCTGCGGGGTGTTGAATCGGTTAAACAGGTGAATCCACGAATGCCCTGGCTACAGGAAACCGACTGCCTGAGCTGCCACGTGAATTTTGATGTGATGAGCTCTGGCCGGGGAATTGACGGATTTAACCGTTGGGTGGCCGGTGGTAGTGAATTGTACCGCAATCGCACCGATACACATGGTGTAATGTGCGCTGCCTGCCATGGCTCGCCCCATGCCGTTTACATGGCAACAAACATGTACGGTAAAGAACGTGATAATATGCAACCCATTCAATACATGGGCATTTCGGGAACCATTGGAACCAACAAGAACTGCGATGTTTGTCATACCATTGATATGAAATTCAACGGGCATCATCGGAATATGATTAAGAAAAATTATAAATACCGGGTTCCTGTTCTAAAAGAGAATAAAGGCCAACAAGTTCTCAAGGATAAAGAAGCCGGTAATGAAACCGCTAAAATGAACAACACAAATACGTCCCAATCGAATGCATTGGCTTTTATTCCGGCGCTAGTTGGTATACTGTTTTTTATGTTTCGCAAATTTAAGGTCAGATAGTTACTAAATGGGTATTATATTGATTTAACATGCATACAGCAAGCGAAGGGCAAACAATCAACACATCAAAATTGTTAATGAAGTAACACCCCGGATCAGGAAATCCGGGGTTTATTTTGAAGCAATTTGGAACAACATCATAAAACAAACCCGAAGAATTTGAATTAAAACATTAAAACCATAATTAAAACCAGCAACCTATGAAAAAATACGTACTTTTTCTTCTGTTAGCTTCCGTGGCGTTTTCATGCCAGTATTCAACGCAACAAAAGGAAGATAAAGCCAAAGCTGAAACCATAAGCGCTTCGGAAGTGGCCGGCGAAAACCTGAAATTCACCACCCTCGATGTAAAAGGCATGACCTGTACCGGCTGTGAGAACACAGTGAAAAAAAGTGTAACCGAGTTGGGTGGTATTATAGAGGTTACGGCATCACATAAGGATGGTAAGGCAACCGTTGAATTCGATGCCAGCAAAACTTCCATTGAGGATATTCAAAAGGCCATTAAAAACAAAGGCTATGATGTCACCAATTACAAATTCAGCAAAAAAACCGAATAAACGGTATACTGATAGAATTTATATAGGTTTTTATTTCATATGTTGTAATTTTCTATTAGTTTTAGCTTGAATTTTAAAAACCTGTTAACCATGAGAAAACTAACGCTGGCATTACTGGTCTTATTTTTGGCAATGGCCTGCCAAAACAAGCAACAAGACGAAGAGTATCCCCACCCCCAAGTGGTGACCAACCTCGATCAACAAGAAGGGGTCTTCATTCATATTACCCATGCCGGCGATGATGTTCATCGTCTTTTAATGGCTGCAACCCTTGCCGATAAAATGAGCGTCGATAAAGATGTTATCGTATATTTTGATATTGAAGGCGTTAAGGCTGTTTTAAAAGATTCGGAGGACTTTCCGATGAATGCCTTCAAATCATCAAAAGCCCTTTTAAAAAGCCTTATGAAAAAGGGGATCGACATTATGGCCTGCCCCGGTTGCCTGAAAGCTGCCGGCAAATCAGCCGACGACCTGATGGAAGGGGTGATGGTGGCAGATAAGGAAAAGTTCTTCAATTTCACCGATGGCCGCATTTTGACCATTGATTATTAATGAAACACAAAACACTGATCATAAACCCCTAAAAAAAGTTACTTATGAATAAGAAAATCAATATTTTGGCAAGCGTTTTTCTCACTGCACTGTTCCTTACAGCCGGTTTAATGACTTCTTGCGGCGGCAGCAGCAATGCCGATAACAAGTCATCCGGCAAAAAGAATAGTGATGTGAAAAAAGAGCAAGTATCGCAAACTACTTCAGAAAAGCCCGGACAAAAGGCCGAAGCCCAAACGGCCAAGGAAAAGTTCCCGATGGGCGCAAAAGTTTACAATGAGAAATGCATCACCTGCCACATGGAAGACGGCAAGGGTGTGGAAGGCGTTTATCCACCGTTGGCCAACTCCGATTACCTGATGGCTGATAAAGAGCGCGCTGTATTGCAGGTAATAAACGGTTCGGAGGAAAAAATGGTGGTAAACGGTGTTACCTATAACACACCCATGCCTCCACAGGAAGTAACCAGGGAAGAAGCTGTTGCCGTAGTCAACTTTATTCTTAACAACTGGGGCAACGACGGGGGAACCATCTCCATGGACGAGGTGGACTTCAGTAAGAAGAAGTAAGTCCACGCACTTTTTGGTAATGATTTCTGATTTATGATATGTACATATACATTCATCCCTTTGTATATGTACATATTCTATTTAGAGACCTTCTAAATTAAAAACCTTTTTGAGGGTTTATGGTTTTTACTATGAATTTCCCTCACAGAAACTTGTATTTTAGCAAAGAGGGAATGAAACCATTAATAAATAGTATGCTAACATAAATGCAGAAAAATATGGAGCCCAACAAGGGGAAAAGGAATATTTTCATCCGCATATTCAATTTTTACCTGGAAGGTTTCAGGAGCATGACCTGGGGGCGTAAACTGTGGGTCATCATTATTATTAAGCTTTTCATTATGTTTGCCGTGTTACGGCTTTTTTTCTTCCCCGATTTTTTGCAATCCAACTTCGAAACTGACGAGCAACGAAGCGATTATGTAATAGAAGAATTAACCAAAACAAACAAATAGGGTATGGTAGAAAATTTTGACTATTCTTTGATCGATTGGTCGCGTGCACAATTTGCACTAACGGCCATGTATCATTGGCTTTTTGTGCCATTAACACTCGGCCTGGGGTTTATAATGGCGTTTATGGAAACCATTTATTACAAAACCGGGAATCCCGAGTGGAAAAAACTCACTAAATTCTGGATGAAGCTTTTCGGGATCAATTTTGCCATAGGAGTAGCCACGGGACTAATTTTGGAATTCGAATTTGGCACCAACTGGTCGAATTATTCCTGGTTTGTGGGTGATATCTTTGGAGCGCCGCTGGCTATAGAGGGTATCCTGGCCTTTTTCCTCGAATCCACCTTTGTGGCTGTGATGTTTTTCGGGTGGAAAAAGGTGAGTAAAAAGTTTCACCTGGTATCCACCTGGCTGGTAGCATTTGGAGCCAATTTGTCCGCTTTATGGATATTGGTGGCCAATGCCTGGATGCAACTTCCGGCCGGTATGACCTTTAATCCGGAAACGGCAAGGAATGAGATGACCAATTTCTGGGATGTCTTTCTCTCGCCCATGGCAGTTAACAAATTCCTGCACACCATTTCATCATCCTTTGTGCTGGGAGCAATTTTCGTGATTGGCATCAGTGCCTGGTTTTTACTAAAGAAGCGCGAGGTGGTTTTTGCCAAAAGAAGCATACTGGTTGCCGGAGTGTTTGGATTGATCTCCAGTATTTTCACCATTCTGGTAGGAGATATATCGGGGCAATTGGTCGCCAAAAACCAGCCGATGAAATTTGCCGCCATCGAAGGATTGTACAAGGGGCAGAAAAATGCCGGATTGATTGCCATAGGTATGTTTTCAACACAGAACCCGGAGGAAGCCCGCAAGAATGTAAAAGATTTTGCCTTTAAGATTGAAATCCCCAATATGCTCTCCTATTTGGCTTATAGAGACTTTGAAGCTTTTGTCCCCGGGATAGAGGACATTATTGAAGGTAGTTACGAATACACCGACAAAAGTGGCAAGAAGGTTACCGCCTTATCGGCCAATGAAAAGATCAGGCGGGGAAGAAAAGCCATACGGGCGCTTTCGAATTATAAAATAGCCAAAGATAACAAGGATGAAGCTGCAATGGCTTCGGCTAGAAAAGTATTGGATGAAAATTTCCAGTATTTTGGCTACGGGTATTTTAACGACCCCAACCGCCTGATACCAAACGTGCCCTTGACTTTCTACAGCTTCCATTTAATGGTGCTGTTGGGATTTTATTTTGTATTGTTCTTTATCGTTATCCTGATCCTGCTCTATAAGCGGCGACTGGATGGAAACAAGCTATGGCTGCGCGTGTCCATTATTACTATGCCACTGGCCTACCTGGCCTCCATGTTTGGCTGGGTAACCGCCGAGATGGGCAGGCAGCCCTGGGTTATCCAGGATTTGATGCCCACCATGGCTGCCGTTTCCCGCCTCGACGCCGGAAGTGTTGAACTCACTTTCTGGTTGTTTGCAGTACTCTTCACGGCATTGCTTATTGCCGAAATACGCATCATGACCAAGCAAGTTAAAATAGGACCAAAAGAAGGAGGGCGCTAAAATGTTTGAAGTATTATCGCATCTGCAATTGCAACATTATTGGTGGTTCATTATTTCCCTGCTGGGAAGCCTGCTGGTCTTCCTCATGTTTGTGCAGGGCGGCCAAACCATGATCTACACCCTGGGGAAAAATAAAACCGAACGCAGCATGATCGTCAACTCCCTGGGACGTAAATGGGAATTCACCTTTACCACCCTGGTGACTTTTGGCGGCGCTTTTTTCGCCTCCTTCCCCTTGTTTTATTCCACGAGTTTTGGCGGCGCCTACTGGGTTTGGATGCTTATCCTGTTTTGCTTTATCATACAGGCCATTTCGTATGAATACCGCTCAAAACCCAATAATGTATTCGGCCCGAGAACCTATGAAGTTTTCCTGTTTATCAATGGAGCCTTGGGTACTATCCTGATCGGAACCGCCGTAGGCACCTTCTTTAATGGCGCCGAATTTTCGGTGGGGAAACAAAATGTGGCCAATATCTTTACCACCGTGGATGTCACCATTTCGCGCTGGGAAACACCGGCACATGGATTGGAGGCAGTGCTCAACTTTCATAATGTTGCCCTGGGGCTTTCGGTGTTCTTCCTGGCCCGCATCCTGGCTGTGTTGTATTTTATGAATAATATCGATGATGAAAATATTTTCAGGCGTTCGAAAAAGCAACTCCTATACAACACCATCCCCTTCCTGGTCTTCTTCCTGTATTTTGTCATACGGTTGCTGATTATGGAAGGATTTGCCTACGACCCCAAGGAAGGCATCGTTTCGATGGAATCCTATAAATACCTGAACAACTTCCTGGCCATGCCCCTGGTATTGGTGATCTTTTTGGCCGGGGTGGTATTGGTGCTCTATGGCATTATCAAATCGCTGCTCAAAACCTACACGAAAGGTATTTGGCTTACCGGCATAGGGACAGTGCTGACTGTGCTGGGGCTATTTATGGTAGCAGGATACAACAACACACCGTTTTATCCGTCAAATTTCGATCTGCAAAGTTCGCTTACCATACAAAATGCCTCATCGAGTGAGTACACCCTTACGGTGATGTCGTATGTGTCGCTGTTTGTACCTTTTGTGCTGGCGTATATTTATTATGCCTGGAGTGCGATCAATAAAAAGAAGATCGATGCGGATGAAATGTCGGACGGAGAACATCATTATTAAAAACGAAAAACAATAAGCTATGAATCCATATTTAGAACAAGTACTTTGGTTGATAAGCTGGCCCGCCCTTATCCTGGTGTCGTATTGGTTTGTCATCTTCGCCCTGAAGCGGTATGATAAGGAGGCGCTGAAGAAGTATGACGAAGGCGATGAGCAAGGCTGATAAAGAAATTGATTAAGCTTAGGATAGCGTCCGTCAATAAATGGACGCTTTTCTTTTCCACCCCCTTTCCCGATAGTCCTGAGGGCTATCGGGAAGGGGAACTCCTAAAGCGCCCCTAAATTCCCTGAAGGGGACTTTGCTCCTTGCCTCAATTGGTTTATCAGGAAAATAGTGTGCGTACTCTGGATAAAGCCCCCTTCAGGGGGTTGGGGGTGCGAAAAGGTGGAAAAGTAGTTTTAACTGGCTACTACCAACTACCAACTATTCTGGTTTAAATCTTTATATTGCAGCTTGGTTTAGCTTCGCCTACAATTATGATATATTCCACTAAATAAATACGCCCCTAAATACCCTGAAGGGGACTTTTTCCCTGCATCTATTTATTTATAAGCAAAATAGTATGCATGCTCTGGATAAAGCCCCCTTCAGGGGGTTGGGGGTGCGAAAAGGTGGAATAGTAGTTCTAACTGGCTACTACCAGCTACCAACTATTCTGGTTTAAATCCTTTTTTTGTGTCCTGCTTTCAATCAATATGTTTATTGCTTAACTTTGCGTTAGCATAAAAAAGATATGTATGAAAACCATAATCCTTGAAATACCTGAAGAAAAATACGAATTTTTTATAGAGCTGTTTGAGCAGCTTGGAGTGGAAGTAACCGATGAGATGGAAATACCCGAGGAGCATAAGGAGATTGTAAGGGAGCGGATTAAAAATTCTAATCCTGATGATTTAATCCCTTGGAAAGAGGCCAGAAAACAATTACGTTTTAATAGACCGTAAAATGGCTTACGAAATAGTAATTGCTCCCCTGGCACTCCATGATATTCAGGATGCTATTGATTATTATGATAAAAAGCAATATGGACTTGGAGAAAGATTTGAAAACTCGTTGCATAAAGAATTAACAAAGCTTGAAAGAACCCCGCACTTCCAGCTGCGTTATGATAAAGTTCATTGTCTTCCCATGAAGAAGTTCCCATTCATGATTCACTATACAATTGATAGTAATACAAGGCAGGTTATTATCCAAGCTGTCTTCCACACCTCACTTTATCCCGGCCGGTGGAAGGAACGTTAG
>JAIPAP010000157.1 GCA_021740045.1 Bacteroidales bacterium | reverse complement strand
GTATGATGATTTCACCTGTTTCTCCAAATCGAATACCGAGGTGAAAACCGGTATCTGTAAGATTATGCAGGCCGAATGGACGGAATATGAAAACGGTTTGCTGGTTTTTACCATCCGGGCCGACCGCTTTTTGCGCAACATGGTACGAGCTATAGTGGGTACCCTGCTTGATGTTGGAACTGCCAAGATGGAGCCGGAAGATGTGCGTAAGGTGATTGAAAGTCAGGACCGATCTCGGGCCGGCTATTCCGTTCCCGCACGGGGCCTTTTTTTGCACAGAGTGGAATATCCTGATGATATTTTTCTTGGGTTTCAAAGCCCGGGGTTGGCGTATTGACTACTAACTCTATTATCATCAAGTCATTCTATTCAGACATATCTAGTAATTAAAATTATTATATATCTCCTTTAAAAGCTATTGTATATGTCAAAAAATGGTTTTATCTTGTACCGCTTTTATCGATTAGCTGATTTCCGGCTTCTGCCGGAAAAAACTAAACTTTTTAACCATGGGAGATGAAAAGCTAACAAACCCTGAAGACGATAAACTACAAGACCCTGTTGCCTTTTATAAGCAAATATTCTTTTCACAATTTAATAATACAAATGCATTTGACCCAGGTACTGATACCTTATATCTTAGTAAACTATTTGAGGATGCGCCAATAGGCATAGCATTGGTGAATAAGGATGGAAAAATTGAAAAAGCAAACCGGTTTATCTGCCGCTTGTTGGGATACACTAAAGCTGAACTTCAAAAAAAGAATACAGCCGACATTACCCATCCCCAGGACTGGGAAAAAGAGCAAAATAGCTTTCATGAATTGAAGCAAGGGAAAACCACCTATCTTCAATTTGAAAAGCGCTACATCAAGCAAGATGGGACTCTTATATGGGCTAACCTGGTAGTAAATGCGGTTAGGGATCATCAAAACCAACTGATGTTTGTGGTGGGTATGGTAGAAGACATTACTGAAAAGCGCAAATCGCAGAGCCACCAAAAGTTGATGTATGCCATTGCCAATGCAATGAACGCCTCTAAAAACACTACCGAATTATATGAGGCGATTTATACAGAGGTTAAAAATGCAGTGAACACCAGGAATTTTTTGATTGCTTTATACGATTATAACACTGATGAAATAACCTTACCCTTTCAAAAAGATGAACGCGACCGCTTTGAATCATTCCCGGCAGGCAAAACACTAAGTGCAAAGGTCCTTCATTCGAACCGCTCCATGTTTTTGCGCGATAAGGAAATACGAAAGCTGGAAGAAACCGGTGAAATAGAACGGCATGGTTCGCCTGCCAAGGTATGGATGGGTGTGCCTTTAAGACTCGAGGGCCAGGTCACCGGCATTATTGTTATACAGGATTATGAAAATCAATATGCTTTTGATGAATCCGATCTGGAACTCATGGAGTTTATTTCCACACAGGTGGCTTTATCCATTAAGAAAAAGGAAGATGAAGAAAAGATCAGGTGGCTGTCAAAGTCGGTGGAGCAGAGCCCGGCAGCCATTTACATAACCAACCCGGAAGGATATATCGAATATGTTAATAAGAAGTTTGAACAGCTTACCGGATATAAAGCCCATGAAGTAACCGGCCATACTCCCCGCATTTTGCAATCGGGCTTTACGCAAAAAGAAGTGTATCAACATCTATGGAAAACCATCAAGCACGGTAAGGAATGGAAAGGTGAGTTATTGAACCGGAAAAAGGATAGAAATCTTTTTTGGCAGTCGATTTCCATTTCTCCTTTTAAAGATGAGTTTGGAAAAATATCGCATTTTTTGGCGGTAATGGAAAACATAACCGAGCGCAAAAAGATGGAAGAAGACCTGATAGCTGCCAAAGAGAAAGCCCAGGAATCTGATAAGCTTAAAACGGCATTTCTGGCCAATATGTCTCATGAAATCCGAACCCCCATGAACGGTATTCTGGGTTTTGCCGATTTACTCGAATCCACTGATTCGTATGAAGAAAGCCAGGAATACATCGAGGTGATCAAAGCCAATGGAGAGCATTTACTAAATTTGATAAACGATGTCATTGATATATCGAAAATTGAATCAGGCTCCATTAGTATAGTTTATACATCAGTCAATTTAAATGAGGTTATGAGAACCATATACCGGCACTGGCTTAATAACAAGATAGTAATTCAAAACAAACTAAATATGACTATGCACGAAGGACTTTCCGTTGAACTTGCCCGGATCAAATGCGATGAAACACGTTTGATTCAAATCCTGAATAACCTGATCAGTAATGCGGTTAAACATACTGCAAGAGGCAGCATTGACTTCGGTTACCAATATATAGAAGGCCAATTGGTATTTTATGTACGCGATACGGGAGAGGGTATTCCCGAAGATGAACATGACAAGATATTTGAGCGGTTCATCCAATCGAAAAGCGACATGCAGCGTCATCATGAAGGCACCGGATTGGGATTATCCATTAGCAAGGCATTTATTGAATTAATGGGCGGGGAGATTTGGATGGACTCGGAACCCGGGGTTGGTTCGATATTCAGTTTTTCAATCCCTTATGAAAAGGCTGGCTCGGGTAAAAATGGAGCAAAAGACCAACAGCGTGTGATAGACTCAACTGCTAAAAAATGGAACAACAAAACGATCCTGATTGCTGAAGATGTGGATAGTAACTTTGAGTTGCTCAATGCATTTTTAATTCGTAAAAAGCCCCGTATATTGCGGGCCCGAAACGGGAAGGAATGCGTGGAATTAGTTAGGAAGCATGATGATATCGATTTGGTGCTCATGGATATCAAGATGCCCGAGATGGATGGCAAGGATGCCACACGCACTATCAGGCAATTTAAGCCGGAACTTCCTATCATCGCGCAAACCGCTTATGCCATGAGCGAGGATAGGGAAGTGTGCCTTAGCGCCGGATGCAATGATTACATCGCCAAACCTATTCAAAAGCAAGTGCTGTATGATATGCTGGACAATTATCTTAGGTAGCTAGCAGGGAGACGTGAGCAGTGAGATATGAGCGATGAGTTTCATTTCTCACTGCTCATCGCTCATATCTTCTATCATAGTGTAGAGGTTAATATCTCATTGATAAAAATAAGATACCTCAATTGGGCTATTCCTCTGCTCGCTCATACTGGCAACAACCCGGAAGATTAGCATAATCTGCATCCTCCGCTCTGATGTCTTCAGTATCGTGCCCGGCATCGGCAATAGCTTGATGGATGTCTTTTAACTTCACTTCAGAGGGGTCGAATTCAACTTCCATCATTTTGGTTTCCTTATCCCAATCGACTGTTTTTACGCCCTCCAATCCATTGGCAGCTTTTTCAATGCGACTTTCACACATGCCGCAATTTCCGTAAACTTTAAATTCTTCTTTATCTCCGCCGGCAAATGCAATAAGGGCTGCGAAAATAAATACTACCGAAAAAAACGCTTTTTTACTCATAATTACTGATTTTTTAGGTTAATGATTTTGTTTCGTTTATTTGTTAATTCGTTAATTGGTTAATTTGTTAATTTGTTAATTGGTTAATTCGTTAATTCGTTAATTTGTTAATTGGTTAATTAGTTAATTGGTTGATTGGTTGATTGGTGCTGTATTGCGTTGATATACAACTTCACACAAATTAACCAATCGACTAATTAACTGGTTATTTCATTCTTTTATCACTTTTCTTACTTCCCCGCAGGTGAGCATTTGATCACCATAATAGGGGTTTCTAATTTGTTCTTCGTTGCTCAACCAGTAAGCACCTTCATTACTATTGGCCATGGGGCAGTATTGGTAATAAGCTGTTTCGCCGGATAAACCAAACTGCTCAACCGCTTTGTACAAGGCCGGATTAAAATCGATAAAAGCCTGCCGCTGCTTTTTAAGGTCATTGGTTGATGCTATGGCTGTAAGCTGGGTTTTCATGGCATTTAAATGATCCATCCATTGCATGTGGGCATCACCTTTGAGTAAGCTCATATCAATTTCATCGAGTTTCTTTTGAAGCTTATTAGCCCGGTTGTTTACCTTTTCGGCATCAGAAGCTACAAAGGCATCTTTCATACCCAGATAGGTCTTATAAAATGCCGTTAATTGATTACGGAACTGGCTGTCGATTTGCGACTTATCGATTTTAACTGTTTTATCATGGCTTTCTTCCATCTCCATATCCTTTTGCCCATGATTGTGGCCGGTACTTGCCTGACCTCCTCCAGGGTTCATCATACTGGGCTTGCCGGCCAGCTGAGCAGCAGCATCGATCTTAAATACACCGTTGGTTACAATTTTTTCTCCTTCCGATAAGCCTTCTGCAACTACATATGAGTCACCGGTTTCGGGGCCCAGTTCTATTTCGCGGTATTCAAAAACAGGTTTATCTGCATCGGGGACTTTTATATAAACAATGGAGCGTTTACCGGTCCAGAGCACAGAAGTTTTAGGGATCAATAGTTTTTTGCTATTCCGGGTGAGACTGGAATGAAGCTTACCCTGGACAAACATCTCCGGTTTTAACTTCATGCCCGGGTTTTCCATTTCAAACCTGATTTTGGCCACACGGCTTTTTTTGTTAATGAAGGGATCGATGTAACTCACCTCACCCTTAAATTTTTTTCCGGGCAACGCCTTAACTGAGAAATTTACCGGGTCACCTACACTAATCCACGATAAGTCGCTTTCATAAGCATCGAACATAACCCAAACATGCGTTAAGTCCATCACCTTAAACAAATGTTGCCCTTCTTTTACATATTCTCCCACACTCACATTGCGGTGCATCACCGTTCCGCTGATGGGACTTCTGACATCAAAATAAACAATGGGTTCTTCTTGTTCCAGGATATTGTTAATTTGATTTTCATTCAGATCCCATAATTTCAGTTTAGCTTTTGCGGCAGTGAAAAGAGCAGATTGCTTCTTGCCGGCTTTGGCTGCTTCAAGCAGTTCGCGCTGGGCTGTAACCAGCTCGGGTGAATAAATGGTGGCCAGCTTTTCGCCCTTCTTCACATTCTGGCCGGTAAAGCTGATGAACAATTTTTCGATCCTTCCTCCGAAACGGGCCGTTAACTCGGATATTCTTCTCTCATCGGGATGAACCTTCCCCTGGAGGTACAATGTTTTTTTCGGGGATCTTCTCCTAACTACAGTCGTTTGTATGTCGGCCAGTTTTTTGGCTGATGCTGTCATTTGAATATGATCCGGATCGATCTGTTCGTCATCCGATTCCGTCGACGATAACGGAATGAGGTCCATGCCGCATATGGGGCATTGCCCGGGTTCATCTTGCTTGATCTGCGGATGCATGGAGCAGGTCCAGGTTTGGTCTTCCTCAGCTTTTCCCTCACCGGAAGCTTCATCAGCGTGTTGATGGTTGTTTGATGTGTTGATCTGTTGATGTGTTGATGTGTTGATGGAACTTCCCAATAGCACGCCAACACCAGTGCCAATTACCAACACAATTAGTAATAGTTTATAATTCGATTTGAGTTTTTCTATTATCTGTTTCATTTCTCTATCATTTTGAACTTGCAATTATCTTATTTAGCTCACATTATCTCCCCATTAAGAAATAAATAAGGGCATTAGCCGATTGCTGATCGGCGCGGGCTTTTTCAAGCTCCAGTTTATATTTTAACAGCTTCCGTTCCATCCGTAAGACTTCCTCGAAATCAGCTGTATTTGTTGAATATTGTGATTTTAATACATCAAGCGATTGCCTGGCGAGGTTTGTTTGCCTGCCGTACAAATCCACTCGCCTGTTGGCGTCTTTGTAATCTTTCCAGGCTTTTTCAAAAAGGCTCATGAGCTGGTTTTCGGTATTTTGCCGTTGTTGCTCATTGGCCTGTTGCCGGTA